>JASBVM010000022.1 GCA_029961055.1 Bacillota bacterium | reverse complement strand
CCGGCAGCTGGGGCAGCCCGCCGGCCGGAAGAGGGTGGCCGCGGGGTCGAGCTCCAGGCCGGCCTGGGCGAAGAGGCGCGCCGCCGGCTCGCCGGCCGGGTAGGGCTGGCGGCAGACCGGGCAGAGCACCCGGACCAGCCGCTGGCCCACCACCGCCAGGAGCGACGAGGCGATCAGGAAGGGCTCCACCCCCATCTCCTCGAGCCGCGTCACGCTGCTGGGCGCGTCGTTGGTGTGCAGGGTGCTGAGCAGCAGGTGGCCGGTCAGCGCCGCGCGGACGGCCGTGTCCGCCGTCTCGCGGTCGCGGATCTCGCCCACCATGATCACGTCGGGGTCCTGGCGGAGGAAGTGGCGGAGCGCCACGTCGAAGGTCAGCCCGGCGCGGGCGTTCACCTGGCTCTGGTTGATGCCGGGGATCTCGTACTCCACCGGATCCTCGATGGTGACCACGTTGAGACGGGTCCGGTCCACTTCCTGGAGCAGGGCGGCCAGGGTGGTCGACTTGCCGCTCCCCGTGGGACCGGTGAGGAGGATCATCCCGTACGGGCGGCGGACCAGCTCGCGGAGGCGCTCCACCGTCTCCGCCGGGAGCCCGAGGCGGTCGAGGCGGGCGCCGCCGCCTTCCTTGTCCAGGAGGCGGATGACGACCTTCTCGCCGTGGACCGTCGGCATGGAGGAGCAGCGGCAGTCGTACTCGCGGCCGTCGACGCGGACGCTGAAGCGGCCGTCCTGGGGGAGCCGCCGCTCGGCGATGTCCATCCCGGCCATCACCTTGAGGCGCGAGACGACCGCCGGGTGGAGGGCCGGCGAGGGGCTCATGGCCGCGTGGAGGGCGCCGTCGACGCGGAAGCGGATGGTGAAGCTGTTCTCGCCCGGCTCGAGGTGGACGTCCGAGGCTTTCTCGCGCACCGCCACCTCCAGCAGGTTCTGGACGAACTCGATGACGGGCGCCTGGGCCTCGGCGGGGACCGGCGCCGCGGCCTCCCCGCGCGCCTCCGCCTCGGCGCCCGCCTCGCCGCGGCGCGACCGGCCCGCGGCCGTGCGCGCCGCCCGTTCCGCCGTCTCCAGGAGGCCGAAGATCCGCCCGATCGCCTCGCGGACCTCTTCCTCGTCGACCAGGACCGGCTCCACCTCCTGGCCGGTGAGGAGGCGGACCTGCTCCACCGCCTCCAGGTCGGTGGGGTCCGCCATGGCCAGGACCAGCCGCCGGCCGCTCTCGCGGACGGGGATCAGGCGGTAGCGGCGCGCCACCCAGTCCGGGATCCTGCGCGCGACCGCCGGCTCCGGCGGTGCGGCGCGGAGATCCCACGGGCGGACGCCCAGCTGCGCCCCCAGCGCCGTCTGCAGCTGGCGGCGGGTGATCGCTCCGCGGCCGACGAGGATCTCGCCCAGCCGCCGGCCGCTCCGCCGCTGCTCCTCCAGCGCCTCCTGGAGCTGCTCGGGGCGGATCCAGCCCTGCTCGACCAGGTAGTCGCCGAGAGGTCCCCGGAAGAGAAAGCTTGTCGCCGGCATCGACACCGCCCCGTTTCGCCCGTCTCGGCCGCCCGGCGCGTCCCCCGCGCGCCGCACGGCGCACTCCCTTCCGGCGGCCCCTTCCCCCGCTCTTCCCCCGCCCTTCCCCCGCCGTTCCGCCTCAGCCGCCCAGGCCGCTCCAGCGCAGGTAGAGCCCGATCAGCGGCCCCGCCCAGAACCAGGCCACCAGCGCACCGGCGGCCAGAAAGGGACCGAACGGGAGTTCGTCGCGCCGGGAGCGCCTCCCTGTCACAAGGAGGAAGCCTGCCACGCCCCCGCCCAGGACGGCCGCGGCAAAGAACGCCAGCGCCGCCGGCGCCGGTCCCAGAAAGAGCCCCAGCACCGCCGCCAGCTTGACGTCGCCGCCGCCGAGGCCGCCGCCGCTGAGGCGCCCGATGAGGGCGAAGAGAAGGCCGGCGCCGGCCGCCGCCGCCAGGTGCGGCCAGAAGCCGCCGCCCCGGGCCAGGAAGCCGATCGCCAGGGCCCATCCCGCCGCCAGCCCGTTGGCCGCGTCGGGGATCAGGCGGACGCGGAGATCCACGCCCGTCGCCACCACCAGGAGCGCGACCAGCCCGAGCCCCAGGAGCGTCTCCGCCCACCCCCGCCCCGTCGCCGTCACGGCGGCGAAGAGGAGCGCCGTCCCCGCCTCGACCGCCGGCGCCTGCCAGCCGATGGCGGCGCCGCAGCTCCGGCAGCGCCCGCGCAGCGCGAGCCAGCTGGCCAGCGGCACCAGCTCCCAGGGCTCCAGCCTCCGCCCGCAGCTCTCGCAGTGCGAGGGCGGGCGGAGGAGCGACTCGCCCCGGATCCAGCGGTCGATCACCGTGTTGAGGAAGCTTCCTGCCGCGAGCCCGACCAGCGCCGCCAGGAGCGCCAGCGCCCAGACGGGCGTCGGTACCCCCTGCGGCGGCGGTGCCGCCGCCGGCATCAGCGGACGCCCACCCGCAGGAGCGCCTCGCGCGTGACCAGGCCCCGGGTCAGGAGCTGGCCGGCACTCTCGCGCATGGTCACCATGCCGAGCTGCCGCGAGCTCTCCATGACCGAGGCCAGCTGGGCCGTCTTCCCCTCGCGGATCAGGTTGCGGACGGCGTGGGTGGCGACCAGCACCTCCGCCACCAGGTGGCGGCGGCTCCCGTCGGCCGAGGGGACGAGCCGCTGGGCGACGATCCCCTCCAGGACGCCGGCCAGCTGGACGCGCGTCTGGTTCTGCTGGTCGGCGGGGAAGACGTCGACGATCCGGTCCACCGCCTGGGGCGCGCTCGGCGTGTGGAGCGTGGCCAGGACCAGGTGGCCGGTCTCGGCGGCGGTCAGCGCGATGGAGATGGTCTCCAGGTCGCGCATCTCCCCCACCATGATCACGTCCGGATCCTCCCGGAGCGCCGCCCGCAGGCCGGCCGCGAAGCTGGGCGTGTCCAGCCCCACCTCCCGCTGGTCCACCAGGCTCCGCGCGTGCCGGTGGAGGTACTCGATGGGGTCCTCCAGGGTCACCACGTGCGCGCGGCGACTCCGGTTGATCCGGTCGACCATGGCCGCCAGGGTGGTCGACTTGCCGTGGCCGGTGGGGCCGGTCACCAGCACCAGCCCCTGCGTCAGGTCGCAGAACGCGTCCACCGAGGGCGGGAGCCCCAGGCTCTCCAGGTCGGGGACGTGGACGGGGATGAGGCGGAAGGCGGCGGCCAGGCTGCCGCGCTGGCGGTAGACGTTGGCGCGGAAGCGGCCCACGCCGGGCAGGCTGTGCGCGAAGTCCACCTGACCCTCGCGTTCCAGGGTGAGGCGACTCCGCTCGTCCAGGAGGGGTTCGACCAGCTGCCGGACGTCCTCAGGCCGGAGGCGCGGCCCCTCGAGGTCGACCAGCTCCCCGTTGACGCGCAGGACCGGGGGTGACTCCACGGTCAGGTGCAGATCGGACGCGCCCTGCTCCACCGCCGCCCTCAGCCATGTCGCCAGGTCCTCCACGCTTCCCGCACTCCCGACGCCGTCTTTTCCCGGTCCATTCGCGTCCATCCGACCGGATTCCTCTTTTTGGATGCCGGTTCGGCGTCGATCGGGGCGGCTCGACCCGAGGCGGTCGAGGCGTGCGGTCGAAGAAGATCGATCAGCCCCACCAGGAGCGTGAGCAGCACCAGGAGCAGGCCGGGGGTGGTGGCGGTGCCGGCGGTGGAGCCGCCGGCGGCGGAACCGAGGCCGTCGCCCAGGCGGGGCAGCCAGCCCAGGCGGTCCAGGCCGATCACCAGCGCCAGCGCCAGGCCCGTCTCGATCCACGACTCCGCGCGCTTCGGCGACTCGAGCTGCCGGCGGCCGGGCTTCCTGGTCATGGCGGATCCCCCCCGCCCCCACCCTAAGGCCGCCGTCTTGCAGGGCGCGTGCGCCCCTTTTGCGACGGGATTGCGGTTTTCTCTCGGCGAAGCAGCGAGAGGGAGTGAGGGGGCGACGGAAGGAGCAAGCACGAGCCGGAGGCGGCCGGAAAGGGCGCGGAAGGGCCCGCGGGAGCCCCCGGCAACCCGCAGCCCGAAGAAGTCCTCTCCGGCCCTCCGGCTCAGAGCGCCGTGCGGAAGCGGTATCCCACGCCGCGCACGGTCTGGATGCAGTCGAAACCGGGCCGGGCCGCCTCCAGCTTCTCCCGCAGGCGGCTGATGGCGACGGTGACGTTGGTGGTGTCGGCGGGCAGGTCGGAGCCCCAGCAGAGGTCGAGCAGCTGCTCCCGGGTGAGGACGTAGCCCGGGTGCGAGGCCAGCACCAGGAGCAGGTCGAACTCCCGCGCCGAGAGGTCGACCGGCTGGCCGTCCACCGTCACCAGCCGCCGCGCCGGATCGATGGTGAGCGGGCCGCACCGGACCGCCCGCTCCTCTCCCGCCGGGCGCCGCGTGCGGCGCAGGATCGCCTGGACGCGGAGCGTCAGCTCCGAGGGGCTGAAGGGCTTGGTCACGTAGTCGTCGACGCCCAGGCGGAAGCCGATCACCTTGTCGTACTCCTCGGAGCGGGCGGTCAGGACGACGATGGGGAGGTTGGAACGGGAGCGGATCCGCTCGCAGAGCGTGAAGCCGTCCAACCCCGGCAGCATCAGGTCGACGATGGCCAGGTCGGGAAGCTCCCGGTCGAGCAGCGCCAGCGCCTCCTCGGCGCTGGAGGCGACCGTCACGCGGTAGCCTTCCTGGCTCAGGCGGTCCCGGACGACCTGGCAGATGGCGGGCTCGTCGTCCACCACCAGGATGTGGATCGCCTCGCGGTCAACGCTGTCCAAGCTCCGTCACCTCCGGGGGAGTCGGCGGGGGTGTCGCCGGGGGTGTGACCGAGGGCGTCGCCGGGGGGGCCGCGGGCGGGGTCGCCGCGGCCGCCTCCTGCTGGCGCGGCTGGCGGACCGGCAGGCGCAGGACGAAGGTGCTGCCCCGTCCGGGCAGGCTCGCCACCCAGAGCGAGCCGCCGTGGAGAAGGGCGTAGCGCCGGGCCAGGCTGAGCCCGAGGCCGGTGCCGCGCCGGCCGGCCTGGCGTCCCTGCTCGAAGGGCTCGAAGATCCGCTCCTGCTCGTCCGGGTCGATGCCGGGCCCCTGGTCGTCGACGCCGATCAGGACGGAGTCGGAGGCGGGCACGTAGCGGAGCCAGAGCCGGATCCGGCCGCCCTCGGGCGAGAAGTGGATGGCGTTCTCCAGCAGGCTCTCCACGCTGCGGGAGATCCGCTGGGCGTCGGCCATGACCGCCGGCACCTCGGCGAAGTCGGTCTCGAAGCGGAGACCGCGCCGGGCGGCGCTCGCCTCCATCACCGTCACCACCCGGCCCAGCAGCTCCTCCGGCTGGACCAGCTCCAGCTCCAGCCTCACCTTGCCCGACTCGATGCGCGTCGTCTCCAGCAGCCGGTCGATGCTGTGGAGGAGGCTCCGCCCGTGCTCGAGGATGCCGGAGAGGTAGTCGCGCTGCGCCGGCGTCACCGGGCCGCGGCGGCCTTCCTGCAGGAGCTCGGCGTAGGCCAGGATGGCGGCCAGCGGCGTCTTCAGCTCGTGGCTCATGCGGCCGAGGAACTCGCTCTTGGCCGCGTTGGCGCGGGCGAGGGCGACGTTGGCCCGCTCCAGCTCCGCGTTCACCCGCCCCAGCCGCTCGTTGGCCTCGCGCAGCTCCCGCGTCCGCTCCTCCACCCGCTGCTCCAGCCCCGTGTAGAGGGCGCGCAGCTCCGCCGCCGTCCGGTTGAGCGTCTGCTGGAGGATGCCGATCTCGAAGTCCCCGCCCGAGAGTCCGGGGTCGCTCAGGTCGCCGCGGCCGAGGCGCGAGGCGGCGGCGGCCAGCTCGCCCAGCGGCTGGACCACGGTCCGGCGGATGACGAAGTAGACGATCAGCACGGTCAGGAAGAGGATCCCCGCGCCGAAGCCCGCCTGGCCCAGGGTGGCGTGCGCGAGCCGCTGCTGGAAGGGGCCGAGCGGCACGTCGATGCGGATCAGGCCGACCAGCTCGCCCAGGCGGAAGGTCGGCCGGGCGGGGTGCTCGGGCCGCGAGGAGGCGGTCCCCGCGGAGGTCGCGGATCCGCCCGGCGGGGGCGCGGGGGTGCCGGCCGACCCTCCCTGGTGGCAGCGCAGGCAGCCCTGGTCCACCCGGATCGGCGCCATGTAACTGTAGAGCCCGCTGGCCGGGTCCTCCACGACCTCTTCCTGGAGGTGGGGGTCGCGCCGGAAGGCGGCCAGCGCCTCGGCCGCGTCGGCCGCGGGCGCCTTGGCCCCGGGGCGCGCCTGGGGGCTCCAGATCTCCTGCATGCGGACGCCGCGGAGGTCGGGGAAGCTGACGTCGATCGCCTCGCGCACCGCGTCCGGGGTGAGGTGGCGGAAGGACTCGCCTTCCTGGTAGCGGGAGGGGCGGGGCGAGGTCTCGGCCATGAAGGCGCGCACGGCCAGGAACTGGGCGGCGGTCAGGCGGCAGCGCATGGCCAGGTCGGCGCGGATCTGCGCCTGGCGTTCGCGCGCGTCCCACCAGATGTAGACGGACCAGACGACCAGCATCGCCAGCGAGACCAGGACGATCAGCCGCCAGCCGACGCTCCGCCTCGCCCGCGGCATGCGCCGGACCCCCCTCGCTTCGAATCTAGCGACGGGGGTCGGAGGGCGAATCGGGTTGGGACCGGATTCCTGGCGGCAGGGCCGGCAGCCGGCCCCGCCGCCGAAGCCAGGCGAGCCACGCCCGCTCGACCTGGCGGAGGAGACGCGTGCCCGCGAACTCCCGCGGGCTGCGCGGCCGGACCCAGACCGCCAGGCAGCCGACCAGCCGCGCGCCCAGGATGTCGGTGAAGAGCTGGTCGCCCACCACGGCCACCTGGGAGGGCTCGAGCCCCAGGCAGGCCAGGGCGCGGCGGAAGCCGCCGGGCCAGGGCTTGGCGGCGTTGGCCACGGAGCCGGCCAGCCCCTCGGCCTGGGCGATGGCGCGGACGCGCCCGCTCCGGTTGTTCGAGAGGAGGCAGACCCGGAGCCCCGCCTCCCGCACCCGGGCCAGCCAGGCGCGGGACTCGGGCGGCACCTCGGGATCGTTCCAGTCGGTCAGGGTGTTGTCCAGGTCGACGATCAGCCCGCGCACGCCGCGCGCCCGGAGCCAGCCGGTCTCCAGCTGGTCGAGCCGCTCCACGGCCAGGTCGGGGACCAGCCACGGCCGGCGGGAGGCTTTCTTCGGCCGGGCCATCCCGGGGGAGCCCACCTCAGCCGACGCTCCGGTGGGCCGGGGCCCGGTGGGCGGAGCCCAGGGCGAAGTCGAGCCAGCCGGTGGCCTCGAGCCAGGCGGCGGCAGCGGCCGCGCCCGCCGCCTCCGGCTCGCCCGCCGGCGCCGCCTCCGGCTCGCCCGCCAGCGCCACCTCCAGCCGCCGTCCCTCCATCGCCGCGCCCCCCTGTGCCCAGCCGCGAAGGAGCGCGGCGGCGGGGCCGGCCGCCGGCTCGGCCGCGGGCAGGATCAGCTCCAGGGCGGGAAGTGGCGGGCGCCCGCGGAGCGCCAGGCGCAGGCGGAGCCCTTCCGCCGCCCCGGCTCCCGCCTGCCTCGACCCGGCTCCCGCCTCGGCCGCCCGCTCCAAGTCGCGGGCGAACCGGGCCAGCAGCTCGGGCCCGCGGTCCATGGCCGCCTGGAGGAGGAGCGCCGCGGCGCGACCTTCCAGCTGCCAGCCGGCCTCCCACCTCCCGGGCGCCCGCCGGAGGAAAGGAAGCGCCTCCTTCCCCCGCCCCCGCCCGCGGCCGCTCCGCGCCGCGCCGAGGTGCTCCTCCAGAGTCTTCCAGTCGTCGTCCATCCGCACCCTCCCGGTTCGGTGAGGCACCACCGATCTGGTATGCTTCCTCCGGCGTCACCCGTAGAACTCCCTCGAGGGAACGGCGCTCCGGAAGGTCGCGTCGCGAGCGGCGGTTCGCCGGGGACCCGGCCGGGTCCCCTCCAGGGTAGCGCATGTCCCGCCGGCGGCAGGGGGCGGATGATGAGCGGCATCCTCAACGCGGTTCTGCAGGCGATTCTCAACGCCATGGCCACGCTCGGCTACCCCGGCCTCCTGGTCGGGATGGCCCTGGAAAGCGCGGGCGCGCCGCTTCCCAGCGAGGTCCTGCTGCCCTTCGCCGGCTGGCTGGTCGACCAGGGGCGGATGGGCTTCCTGGAGGCGGCGCTGGTCTCCACCGCCGGCGGCGCCCTCGGCTACCTCGGCCTCTACGCCGTAGGGCGCTACGGGGGGCGGCCCTTCGTGGAGCGCTGGGGGCGCTACGTCCTGCTCAAGAGCGCGGATCTGGACCGGGCGGAGGAGTGGTTCCGCCGCTACGGACCCGCCGCGGTCTTCTTCGCCCGCCTGGTGCCCGTGATGCGCGGGCTGATCTCGCTCCCCGCCGGGGCGGCGCGCATGTCGCCCGTCACCTTCACCGCCTACTCGGTGGCGGGCTCGGTCCCCTGGACCGTCGGCCTGCTCTGGGCGGGGACGGTGCTGGGCCAGCACTGGGAGGCGATCCAGCCCTACTTCCACTGGCTCACCCTGGCGGTCGCCCTCCTCCTGGTGGTGGCCATCGCCTGGTGGGCCGCCGCGCGCCTCCGCTCCAACGTCGTCCGGACCTGAGACCGCGCGGGCGGGTCACCCGTGCTGCCGGTCCGCCCGAACCCCCCCGCCGCCGGGCTCTCCGCCCCCGTCCCGCCGAGATCGTCGCTCCGGCCGCGCCGTGCTCGGGTCGCCGCGCTGCATCGCCCTCCACGCCTGCTGCACCAGGCGGACCGCCCGCTTCTCCAGCCGCGAGACGTAGGACCGGGAGATCCCCAGCCGGCGTGCCACCTCGCGCTGCGTCAGCCGTTCGCCGTCGCTGACGCCGTAGCGGAGCTCCAGCACCTCCCGCTCGCGCGGGCCGAGGGAGGAGAGGAGCGCCTTGATCCGCGAGGCGTTCCAGCGGTTGGCGATGATGTCGGCGATCGGCTCGGAGCCGTCCTCGAGGACGTCGATCAGGGGTGATCTCGTTCCCGTCCCGGTCCTGCCCCACCGGGTCGTGGAGGAAGACCTCGTTCCGCGACTTCTTCCTCTGGCGGAGGTACATCAGGATCTCGAATCCGATGACATCGTCCCCTCGCCGTCCCCCGCGCCCCGCGCCTGGCGTGCCCGGGAGGAAGCGACCCGGGCGCGGATCCGGATCGCTCCGTCGGTCACCTCCACTTCCTCGACCAGGGTGCGGACCAGCTGCTGCCGCAGCGCCAGCGGCGGCAGCTCGCCCGCGCGCAGCGCGGCCAGGCCATGTGCGGCCAGCGCGGCCAGCTCGTCCCGGCCGGGCGCCGCCCGGCGGCCCTGCGCGAGCGCCGCCTCCGCGGCCGCGATCCGGGCGCGGAGGTCCTCCGCCCGGGCGCGGAGCCGTGCCAGCGGGGCGGCGACCGTCTCGGCGTCGGCGAGGCCCCGCTCCACCAGCGCGACGACTTCCTGGCGCCGGCGTTCGACCCGCTCCAGCTCCCCGCGGAGCTCCTCCCGCTCCGCCTCCGCCCCTGCCAGCCCGGGACCCTGCGCCTGCTCCGCCAGGGCGCGCGCCAGCGCCGGCGGGTCGGCCAGCTCTTCCAGGAGCCAGCGCCAGACGCCCTCCTCCACCTCCTCCGCCCAGACGGCGCGGCCGCAGCCCGGGGCCTTCACCCCGGCCTGGTGGCGGCGGCAGGTGTAGGCGCGGCGCCTCCTCCCCCAGCTGGTCCGCGGGGAGCCCGCCATGGGCAGGCCGCAGTGGCCGCAGCGGAGGAGGCCGCGGAGCAGGTAGGCTTCCTTGCCGCCGCGCCAGAGCCGCGCCGCCCGGTCCAGGACCGCCTGCGCCTCCTCCCAGACGGCCTCGCTGACGAGCGCCGGCACCGGGACCGGGATCCACTCCTCCCGGGGCCGGAGCCTTCCCCACCGCTTCTCGCCCGGGCGCCGGTAGCGGTTGAGGGCGACGCCGCCCAGGTCGCGCCGGTTGGCGTAGTAGACCCCCTTGTAGACGGGGTTGCGGGCGATCTGGCGGACGACCTGCCGGTGCCAGGCGCCGCCGCGGCGGGTGGGCACGCCCTCCCGGGTCAGCGCCCGCGCGATCCCGTTCAGGCCGGCGCGGTAATGGATCAGGTCGTCGAAGATGCGCCGGACCACGCGGGCCTCTTCCTCCAGCGGGACCAGGGTCGATCGCTCCCGGTCGTACCGGTAGCCGTACGGAGCGAAACCGAACGGGAGTTTGCCCGAACGGGCTTTCTGCCTGCGCCCGGCCATGGTCCGCTCCCGCACCTTCGCCCGCTCGTACTGGGCGACGGAGCCCGAGACGTTGAACATCAGTTCGCCCTCGGGCGTCGCCTCGTCCCAGCCGCCGTGGACGAAGAGGAGCCGCGCCCCCTGGCGAATGCGTGTTCGAAGGTCGAGCTGGTCGCGGAGTTCGCGGCTGAGGCGGCTGGCGTCCCAGCAGAGGACCACGTCGTAGCGGCCTTCCTGGACCGCCGCCAGGAGGCGGAGGAGCGCCGGCCTGGCCAGCACCGCGCCCGAGACGCCCTCGTCGGCGTACTCGTCGACGGTGCGGGCGCCCATCTCCGCCGCCTTGCGGCGGCACTCCTCGCGCTGGAAGTCGATGCCGTGGCCGTGCTCGGCCTGCTCATCGGTGGAGACGCGCAGGTAGATCGCCGCTCGCATCGCACCGCCTCTCCTGGCGCGGGCACCGGGGCTGGCCGCCGGCGCCCCGGGCGGGGCCGGGCAGCTCCTCTGCCTCCGTGGAAGCGTCCGGTTCGCAGCGCCGGGGCGCCTCCGCGCGGATCCACTCGGCCAGGAGCCGCAGCGCGGTCTCGCGGGCCTGCCGGGCCTCGGCCTCGGAGGCGACGGGCAGCACCTCCAGGCGGCGGCCCTCGCCTCGTACGCCTCGCTTCGCCATGGTCGCGCCCCGGCGACGAGGGTATGCGGGCATCGCCCGGGGACGGCCCTGGCGCGGGCGCCCGGCCGAGTGCGCTACTGGCAGGAGTAGTCGTGCGCCTCGTCCGGCAGCTCCAGCCGGGGCGTGGCGTGCTCGATGCCGAAGCGCTCGCGCAGCATCCGCTGGAGGCGGAGGTGGATCTCGCCGGGGTCGGCTTCCTCGCGAAGGCGGACGTGGCAGCTGAGCGCGGGGAAGCTCGGCGCGATCGACCAGATGTGGAGGTCGTGGACGGCCGCGACGCCGGGCGCCTCCTCGAGCGCCGCCTCGACCTGCCGGTAGGCGAGCTGGCTCGGCGTCCCCTCCATCAGCACGTCGACGCTCTCGCGCAGGAGCCGCCAGGCGCTGCGCACGATCAGGAGGGCGATCAACGCGCTCAGGAGCGGGTCGACCGGTCGCCAGCCGGTGGCGAGAAGGACGAGGGAGGCGACGATGGCGCCGAGCGAGCCCATCAGGTCGCTCAGCACGTGGAGCCGGGCGCTGCGCAGGTTGAGGTTCCGGCCGACGCCCCGGCCGAGGATCCAGGCGCCGGCCAGGTTGGCCAGAAAGCCGGCCAGAGCGACGCTCAGCATCAGGCCGCCCCGCACCGGAGGGGGCGCGAGCCAGCGGTGGTAGGCCTCGACCAGGATGAGGCCGGAGACGACCAGGAGCCCGGCGGCGTTGGCCAGGGCGGCGAGGATCTCCGTCCGCCGGTAGCCGAAGGTCATGCGCGGCGTCGGTGGCCGGCGCGCGATACGGAGGGCGAAGAGGCTGAGGAGCAGGGCGGCCGCGTCGCTCGCCATGTGGCCGGCGTCGGAGAGGAGGGCGAGGCTCCCGGAGAGGAGGCCGCCCGCCACCTCCACGGCCAGGAAGACCAGGGTCACCGCCAGCGCCGCGACCAGCCGGCGCTCCTCGCCGCCTTCCCTGCCGATCGTCGCTCCCTTCCGCCCGCGAGCCCCGGCTGCGGCCTCGCCGCGCCGCGCGAGGCGTCCGCTTGGCCTCCAGCTCAGAATAGGCCGACCGGGCCTGCCGGCGCCAGCGCGGCCGGGGCGGATCGGCTCTCGATCAGCCCTCCAGGAGGTCGCGCAGCGACTGCCTCAGGAAGGGCTCGAAGTCCAGGTACTCCTTCCAGGCCCGTTCCCGGAAGGCGTCGAGCCGC
>JASBVM010000021.1 GCA_029961055.1 Bacillota bacterium | reverse complement strand
GGAGACCCCCGGCATCACCACCCGCACCCAGCGGTCCGAAGCCGCGTCGCCGCCGACGTTCAGGAGCCGCCCGAAGAGAAGGCCGAAGGCCAGCGGAAGGACGAACATGAAGATCACGCTCTGGACGTGGCGGAAGTTCTGGCTCGTCTGGCGCCCCGCGATCGCCAGGACGTTCCGCCAGCCGCCTGCCGGCGACGAACGCTCGCTCCTCGAGGCCACGCCTCACACCTCCCCCGCGCGGCGGGCCGCCGCCCGGTCGACCAGGACGGCCACCGCCAACAGGCCCACGGCGGCCGCGACGAGCCAGCCCGCCTCGGGCCAGATCGCCGCGAAGCCCGAGCCCCGGTGCAGCCGGCCGTACGCGTCCAGAAGCCAGCGGTTGGGAAGCCACCCCGAGATGCGGTCGAGCCAGCCGGGGAAGACGTAGGCCGGCATCATCGACCCCCCGAGGAACCCGATCACGTTGAAGAACGCCGCCCCCACGAAGCCCATGGACGTCTCGTCCCGCGAGAGGACCATGATCACCGTGGCGAGGCCGGCCGCCATGGCCGCCCCGGCCACCGTCAGCGCGGCCCAGGCCAGCGGGTCGCCCCAGTGGACGCCGAAGAGGAGGCGGGTGCCGGCGGCCTGGATGACCATGAAGACGACGCCGACCAGCGCCGCCCCGGCGAAGCGCGCCAGGAAGTAGGCGCTCCGTCCCACCCCGGCCGTGCGGACGCGCGCGTAGATACCCTTTTTCCGCTCCACCAGCCACTCGGAGGCGGCGGAGTTGGCGGCGAAGAGGAGGAAGAAGACGCCCATGCCGATGGCGTAGTAGTCGAGGGCGGGCAGTACCGGGACCCTGCCCTTTTCTTCCTCCTGCCCCGAGCCCTGCGCTCCCGCGCCGGGCGTCGCCGCCGTCGCCGGCGAAGCCGTCGCGCCGCGGCCCCCTTCCCCGGCAGCCACCGCCCGGGCGACCTCGCGCACCACGCCTTGCACGACCCGGGTGCCCACCCGGGTGGGATCGCCCAGGACGTCGACCGGCTTCCCGGAGCCGGCGGGCGAGAGGTCCACCACCGCGTCCACGAGGCCCAGGCGGAGCTCGTCCACGGCCCGATCCCGGGCCGGCGTCGCGGCCCGGCGGCTCTCCACGCGCAGGTCGCCGTCGGGGGCCTGCTCCAGCGCCTGCCGGAAGGCCTCCGCCAGACGGCTCTCCCCGGCCGGCACCAACAGGACGACACGGTGCGGGACGGGGGAGGTCGTCTTCCCGCTGAAGAGGGGGCCGAGGCTGAAGCCGAGCACCGCCACCAGGGCGAGGGGGGCGACGACGAGAAGGAGCAGCGCCGTCGCATCGACGGCCATCACCCGGAGCGGCAGCCAGGCGGTCCAGAGCCAGCGACCCAGCCGCCTCATCCCTCGCCACCCCCGTCGCGCAGCTCGCGGCCGGTGAGCGCCAGGAAGACCGTCTCCAGGTCCGGCGTCTCCAGCCGCAGCCCCTCCATGGGCAGGCCCAGCGCCTCGAGCCAGCTGATCGTCTCGCCGACGCGCGCGCTGCCCTGGCTGAGGAGGATGCGGAGCTCCCGGTCGTCCAGGCTCAGCTGCCCGTCGAACCGCGACCGGAGCTCGGCCACCTTCGCCTCAGGAAGCGCCCCCTCCAGCCGCACCCGGATGACCGGCGCCTCCCCGGCCAGGGCGCGCACCTGCTCCAGCGGCCCCTGGGCGATGACGCGGCCGTGGTCGACGATGGCGATCCGGCGGCAGAGGTACTCGACCTCTTCCATGTAATGGCTCGTGTAGAGGACGGCCATCCCCTGCCGGGCCAGCTCGGCCACCGAGTCCAGGATGTGCCGCCGCGACTGCGGATCGACGCCGACCGTGGGCTCGTCGAGGAGGAGCAGCTTCGGCCCCCCGATCAGCCCCACGGCCATGTTCAGCCGCCGCTTCATCCCGCCCGAGAAGCTCGAGACGCGCTGGCGGGCGTGGTCCAGAAGCCCCACCAGCTCCAGCACCTCCCGGGCGCGCCGGGCCAGCTCCGCGCCGCCCAGGCCCTTCAGCCGGCCGAAGAAGCGCAGGTTCTCCCCGGCCGAGAGGTCTTCGTAGAGCGCGATCTCCTGCGGGACGACGCCCAGGACCCGCTGGGCCTCGAGCAGCTCGCGGTCGACGGGATGGCCGTCCACCACGATCCTGCCGCCGTCGGGGCGCAGGAGACCGGCGATCGAGGCGAGCGTCGTGGTCTTGCCGGCGCCGTTCGGTCCCAGAAGGCCGAAAAGCTCGCCCGGCTGGACCTCGAAGGAGACCTCGTCGACCGCGGTCACGTTGCCGAAGCGCTTGACGAGACGGTCGACCTCGAGGATCGGCATCGTCATCCCCCTCCCCACTGCCGGCGACTCCCCGGCTTTCCTCGCGACTCGAGCCTAGGCGGAGGCGGGAGGTGGCCACCAGTGACCGCGGTCACCTCTTGGCCCCGCCGGCCGGCGAGGCCGCCAGGGGCCGCCGGGGGCGCCGGGGGCGCCCGGGTGGAGGGGCCGCGCGCTATGCGCCGAGAGCTGTTCGCAGTACGCTTCCTGGCGAGAACGGCGGCGAGGGGGCGACGCCCCCGGCCGCAGGCGGAGGCGGGTCGATGAGCGCGCTCCAGGCGGTCCTCCTGGGTCTCCTCCAGGGCGTGACGGAGCTCTTTCCGGTCTCGAGCCTCGGCCACCTGGTCATCCTCCCCACCCTCGCGGGCTGGCGGATCGACCAGGCGGCGCCGAGCTTCCTGCCGTTCGCGGTCATGCTCCACCTGGGGACCGCGACGGCGCTGATCGCCTTCTACTGGCGCACGTGGGTCGAAGTGGTCCGGGGGTTCTTCCGCAGCCTCGGCCGCCGCAGCCTGGCGCGGCCGGAGAGCGACCCGGCCGCCTGGCTCGCCTGGCTCGTCGTCGTCGGCGTCGTCCCCACGGGCCTCCTCGGCCTCTTCCTGGAGAAGCCGGTGGCCCGCCTCTTCGCCTCGCCCCAGCTGGCGGCGGTCTTTCTCGTGCTGAACGGCGGCGCCCTGGGGCTGGGCGAGTGGCTCCACGCCCGCCGGGCCGGGCGCGGGAGCGCCGAGGGGAGCGCCGCCGGCCCGGACGCCGCCGGGGCCCGGCTGGCGGCGGGGGGCGACCCGCCCGCCCTCTCCAGGAGCGCGGGCGCCGTCAGCACCCGCCTGCCCGACGCCGAGATGGCCATCGACCGGCTCGGCCTGCGCGAGGCGCTCTGGGTGGGGGTGACCCAGGTGCTGGCGCTCCTGCCCGGCTTCTCCCGCGAGGGCGTGACGATGACGGCCGGGCTGGGGGCGGGGCTCTCCCGGCTGACCGCGGCCACCTACTCCTACTTGCTCAGCGCTCCGCTGATCCTGGCCGCCGGGTTGCTCGAGGTGCCGAAGCTCCTCCACGCGCACGGCGCCCTGGGCGCGGCTCTCCTGGGCGGCCTCGTGGCGGGCGTGGCCGCCTACGTGAGCGTCCGCTGGCTCTCGCGCTACTTCCGGACCGGAACGCTCTGGCCTTTCGCGGTCTACTCCGCGGCGGCGGGGCTGGTCTCCCTTTTGATGCTGGTTCTTCGCGGCTGAAGAACATGGCGGGTTCTCTCGGCAGCGAGCGGGAACCACTCGCTCACACGCCGGAGCACGGGAGCGTACTTGTTTTCCGGGTTCCGGACGGATCTCCGCGGAGCGCCGGACAGGCGAACGTTCAGCCAGGCGGAGGCAAAGCCGTCCCCTCTCCCGCCGCCGCGCGAAAAGAGCGGGAGCCGGTCCGCACGAGTGCCGCCTCTCCCCGGGGCGCAACCTAGCCCGGGGTGGCGAGAGCGATGGCGGAAGCGGGCGGGTTCAAGAGGCTGCCGGCATGGACGCGACCGGGCCGGGGCGACGTGGACGGCTTCGTCATCGAGCTCGGGTTCAACGTGGCGCAGGCCGCGATCCCCGTCTTCCTTCTGGTGGAGATGGGCTTCCCGCGCTCGCTGGCCGTGGGCCGGATGCTGCCGGGGAGCGCGCTCGGCTTCGCCCTGGGCGCGCTGGCCATGCTGGGCATGGCGCTGAAGCTCGGCGCGCGCGAGAGGCGGAACGACGTGACGGCTCAGGTCTACGGGAGCAACGTGCCGGCCATGATCGCCTACACGCTCTCCATCATGCTGCCGGTCTACCGCACAAGCCACGACCCGCTTCTCGCCTGGGCCATGGGTGCCGCCGCCACCGTCTGGACCGGGCTGCTCAAGCTGGTGGCCGCGCCCTTCGGCCGCCTCCTCCGCCGCGGGATCCCGCGGCCGGCGGTGATGACGGTCTTCGGGGCGGGCATGTACACCTACCTGGGCATGGTCCTGCTGATCCGGCTCTTCGACCAGCCCGTCGTCGGCCTGGTGGCGCTGGCCCTGGTCTTCGTCGGCCTCTACGCCGACCTGCCCTTCACCCGCTGGCGGATCCCGGGCTTCCTGGTGGTCTGGTGGATCCCGCTGGTCCTCGCCGTGGCGGTGGGCTACCACCGGCCGGTCTGGCAGGGCCTCCACCCCACCGCGCCCTGGATCGTCTCCCCCGCTCCCCTGGAGGCGCTCTTCCGCGTCCTCCCGTACTTCTCGGTCATCCTGCCCGTGGCGCTCTACCAGATTGTCCAGGACGTGGCAGCCGTCGAGGCCTCGGACACCACCGGCGACCGCTACGACGTCCGCTGGGCGCTGGCGGCCGACGGGGCGGCCAACGTGGTGGGGGGCCTGGCCGGTTCGCCCGTCACCAACCTGATCTACTCGCTTCAGCCGCCCTTCAAAAAGCTGGGAGCCCGCACCGCCTTCCAGCTCTGGACGCCCGTCGTCTACCTGGCGCTGACCGTGGCCGGTCTCGGCTGGTTCGGCTCCGAACTCTTCCCCTGGCCGATCCTGGCCGCCATCACCGCCTGGGTGGCGGTGGAGGTGGGCAACACCGCCCTCGGCGCCATGGACAGGAAGTACTACCCCGCCCTCCTCTTCGGGCTCCTGGTCCCGGCCGGCTACCTGGTCACCTCGCCGCTCAGCTCGGCGCTGACCGCTCTCCACATCGACCCGGAGGCACCCCACGTCCGCGCGGTCCTGGAGAAGGCGGTCTACTGGCGGGCGGCCGGGGGGCTGGCGGACGGCTTCCTCCTCATCGTGCTGGTGACGGCGGCCGTGATCACCGAGCTGATCGACCGCCGCTTCGACGCCGCCGGCGCCTGGGCGGTGCTGGGCTCGGTCTTCGCCTGGTTCGGCGTGATGCACGCGCCCCGGGTCGGATGGGGAGCGGCGCCTTCCTACGCCTCGGGATGGTTGCTGGCCGCGTTGCTCTTCGCGGGTGCCCACCTGTACACGGGGAGGAAGCCGGGGGGAGCGCCGCGCTCCTCGAGTGGGGCCGCGGCCGCGACCGCCAAGCGGGGGGAGCGCCCCTGAGCCTGGCCGCGCGTCCTGCGGGGCCGGCAGTCCCTGCGCCCGGCCTGCCGGCCCGTGAGACCCCTGCCTGACTTCCCCCCGACGGCCGCCAGGCGGCGGACCCGCCTACTCGAGCCCCTCCGCGCCCTCCAACCGGCGCACCAACCTGTCCAGGAAGGCTGCCGCGGGCGCTCCGTCGACGGCGCGGTGGTCGAAGGTGAGCGACAGGTGAAGGACCGGCCGCGCCTCGATGCGGCCATCGTCGAAGGCCCGCGCCTCGGGCGCGATCCGCCCCGCCCCCAAGGTCGCGATCTGCGGCGCGTTCAGGATGGGCGTGAACCCGTCCACCCGGTACATGCCCAGGTTGGTCAGGGTGAACCCGGCCTCTTCGGCGTCCACTGGGCGACCCGCTGGCCTGGGCCGCTATCGACGGTGGCCGGGGCGGCCATGGCGGCCGCGCCGTCACGGTGATCATGGTCCTCTCGCGGGACGAGACGTCCCCGGTGCGGGCACCCCGACCGGAGTCATGACATGCCGAGAGGGTCGCGACCCAGGAACCGGACGTAACCCGTTTGCATCGCCTTGTCGAAGAGCAACCTGTCGGCGGTCCAGAGAACAGCGCCGCGCGCCTCGGCCACGGCCAGGTACATCGCGTCGTACACCACCGGCAGGTCCAGGTCGCCGGCCAATCGCCATGCACGTTCGTGGATCTCACGGCCAGCGACTTCCTCGATCGGAAGGTCGAGAAGCGACCGCGCCGCCGCGCCGGCCTGCTCGAGCGTGAGGTGGCCGCGACGCGCCTGCTTGCGGAAAACCGACATCACCTCGACCACGAGGAGAGTCGGCGCGACCAGGACGATGCCGGTGTCCAATGCTCTCTGGAAGAGTCTCTCCGCGTCCTCGCTCCCGGGCTCGGGAAGGAAGAGTTTGGCTACGACGCTTGCGTCGAGACAGATCGTCTCAGGCACCGCCCGCGCGCTCCTCCCGATCTCGCCGGATCTCCGGCGCGGAGTCGGGCAACTCGCCATGCCGGGCTCGGATCTCCTCGCGGAGGCGCCTGCCTTCCTCGAGCGCCCGTCGTGCCGCCCAGCGCCGGCTCTCGCGGTCGAGGATCTCGACCGCCAGCTCGTTGATCGAGCGGCCCTCGGCCTGGGCTCGGGCCTTGAGACGCGCGTAAATCTCGTCAGGCATGCGGATATTGGCTGTTGCCACCATCCTCACCCTATGTGACCGTCCTACCATGAGCATGGTACCAGTTCCTGATACGAATACGCAGCACACGCGCGGACGTCTCTTGTCGTCCGATACGAATGGGGGCGCTTCGTCGGGCGGTGCTGCGGAACCGCGTCCGCAACGCCGGGATCCAGGAAGGATCCCCGCACGCCCTGGCGTCGGCGTCCGGGTGGAGACTTCGTCCGCTTGTCATGGAAGAAACCCTGATCGACGAGGAGGCCCGCGCTCGATGAAGGCCATCCGTGTCCACAACTTCGGTGCTCCCGAGGTCCTGCGCCTGGAGGAGGTGCCCGAACCGCGGCCGTCCGCCGGCCAGGTGCGCGTCCGCCTGCACGCCGCGGGCGTCCATCCCCGTGGAGACCTACCTGCGGGCCGGCCAGTACGGCCGTCTGCCCGCTCTCCCGTACACCCCGGGCTTCGACGGGGCGGGCGTGGCGGTACAGCTGGCCGAGGGGGCCGGCATGCACGTGGCGGGCACGGGAGGGACCCAGGAAGGCCGGGAGCTGGTCGCCTCCCTGGCGCCGACGCCGTCTTCCCGCAAGGCGCCTTCGAGGACGCCCGGGCCCGCACGGGCGGGAGCGGATAGCACGAAGAGGGCGGCCGGGCTACGGCGCTACGGAGCCGACGAGGGCTCCGACGGTTCCCCCGGTCCCAGGTCGGCTTTCCGGTGGCCGGGCAGCTCGCGGCCGCGGAGCGACTCCGCGGTGTCCACGCCGCCTTCCGTCGCCCCCTGGAGCGCCAGCGCCTCGACGAGCACGCCGCGCCTCAGGAAGAGGACCCCGACACCGGCCACCAGCACCGCCGCCGCCACCCAGAACGGGGTCTGAACCCCATACGCCTCGCGCAGGACCCCGCTCAGGACGGGTGCCAGGGCGGCCCCCGCCCAGCGGACAAAGTTGTAGGTGCCGGAGGAGATCGAGCGCGAGAAGGGTGAGACCTCCATGGCCAGCGTCGTGAAGAGCGCGTTGGCGATGCCGCAGAAGATTCCGGAGAGGACGACCACCCAGACCAGGGTGGCCTGCGGAACCAGGGCGGCCGCCAGGACCACCGCGAGCAGGGCCAGCTGATTCAAAAGGAGCATGCGCACGGGGCCGAGCCGCGGACGAAGCCAGTTGACCACGATGACCGAGGAGAGGCCCAGCAGGATGCCCCAGCCGAAGAAGGCCAGGCCGATCCCGGTGGCCCCGAGCCCCGCCAGCGCCGGCGTGGTGGGCGAGTAGGCCAGGATCGTGAAGAAGACGTAGCTGTAGGCGAGCCCCGCCAGCGCGTTGGTCAGGACGGCGGGATGGCGGAGGGCACCGAAGATGTCCGAGGGAGAGCGCGGCCTCTCCTTCGGCCCGGTCTCGCGGACCAGGACGAGGGTGAGCACGAGTGCCACCGCCATCAACGCCGCGGTTCCGAAGAAGGGCATCTGCCAGCGGATCCTCCCCAGCAAGCCGCCCAGCAGCGGCCCCGAGGCGATTCCCAGGCCCATCGCCGACTCGTACAGCGTCACCGCGGAGGCGATCCCGGCGCTGCCTGCCGCGCCCGTGATGATGGAGAGGGCGGTGGACGTGAAGAAGGCGTTGCCCAGGCCCCAGCCGCCGCGGAAGAGGGCGAGGGGCCCGATGCCGGGAGCCAAGCCGCTGGCGGTGGCGAAGACCACCACCAGCAGCAGGCCGGTGAGAAGCACCCGCCGGGCGCCCCAGCGTGTGGCCAGCACGCCCGAGACCAGCATGGCCAGCGACATCACGGCGATGTAGCTCGTGAAGAGCCACTCCACCTGCGCCGTGGAAAGGCCCATGGCGCGGCCGATGAGGGGCATGATGGGGTCGACCACCCCGATCCCCATGAACGCGATGAGCACGCCGAAGGCCGTCGCCCAGACGGCGCCCGGAAAGCGACGCAGCAAATCCCACACCCCTTTGAGCCTCGCCGAGCCAGGAATGAATGGATAACCTAATTTGACGATCAAACTATAGGCTAGCACCGTCCTCCCTCGCCGTCCATTGCCGTCCGCGTCCGGGATCGATGTGCACCAGGGGTGGCACCGTGCCAGGGCCGGAGCGGGCGCGTGGGTGCAGGCGGCCGCCCCCGCGGCCCCCGGCGGAGGAAGTGCCGGCATGCGGCTGGAAACCCACCTCGCCTGGGCTGGCGCCGCGGTTCCAGGCTGCGGAGCGGCTCCTTCGGAGACGCCTCGCCTGACGGGTCACACTCGGCTGCTCCGGGGGATCATCCTTCGGCAGCCGCCGCCTGGTAGCATTCTGCCGGCAGGTGGCTCCCAAGCCTGCAGAGGAGGATCATGCCGCGTGAAAGCCATCCGTGTCCACCAGTTCGGCGGCCCGGAGGTCCTCCGGCTGGAGGAGGTCCCCGACCCCCGTCCCGGGCCCGGCCAGGTTCTCGTCCGCCTCCGCGCCGCCGGCGTCAACCCGGTGGAGGCCTACATCCGCTCCGGCCGGTACGCCCGACTGCCGGAGCTGCCCTATACGCCGGGCTTCGACGGGGCCGGGCTGGTCGAGGAAGTGGGCGAAGGCGTCCGCCGCCTCTCCCCCGGCGACCGCGTCTACATCGCCGGCATCCGACTGCCCGGCGGCGCCGCCACCTACGCGGAGGCGACCGTGGTCGACGGGGAGGAAGCCTGGCCGCTCCCCGACACCGTCGGCTTCGCCGAAGGCGCGGCCCTGGGCATCCCCGCCACCACCGCCTTCCGCGCCCTCCACTTTGTCGGCCGCGGGCGGCCCGGCGACTGGGTCCTGGTCCACGGCGCCAGCGGCGCCGTCGGCTCCGCAGCCGCCCAGCTGGCCCGGGCGGCCGGGATGCACGTGGTGGGCACCGCCGGGAGCGAGGCCGGGCGGGCGCTGGTCGAGGAGCTGGGGGTCGAGGCGGCGCTTCCTCACGACGCCTTGGACGAGGCGCGGGAGGCGACCGGCGGGCGCGGTTTCGACCTGATCCTGGAGATGGCGGCCCACGTGAACCTGGGGCGCGACCTGCCCCTCCTGGCGCCGGGTGGCCGGGTGGTGGTCGTCGGCTCCCGGGGCCCGGTGGAGGTCAACCCCCGCGACCTGATGAACAGCGGCGGCGCCATCGTCGCCCTGAGCCTCTTCCACACGCCGCGCGAGGAGTACCGGCGGATCCAGGAGGGGCTGGGCGCCGCGCTCCGCGCCGGGACCCTCCGCCCGCGCGTGGGACGGCGCCTCCCGCTCTCCGGGGCGGCGCGGGCCCACGAGATCGTGCTGGAACCGGGCGCCGTCGGCAAGCTGGTGCTGGAGATCCGCTTCCTGAGCAGCGTCACTCCGGCCGCCTGTCGCCTCCGCCGCCATGACGGCGGGCACGCTCCCCTCGGCATCCATGACCTCAAGCGGGCACTTGTGCGTTGCCGACGCCGCCCGTCAACCGCTGTGGTCACCTGGTCGCGACTTCAAGGTCCCTCCGTCCCTCCTCTCGGGGCGGGACGAGGGTGTGGCTCCCCCGGCGCTCCGGGCTGGTCCTGTCCCGTCGCCGGCCCTCGGCGCGACGCCGGGCACAGGCGGCGCGGTCCTCATCCCAGCCCCGCCGCTCTGGCCAGCTGCCCCAGCACCCAACCCGCCACCGGCGACAGCACCCGGCCCACCCAGCGCGTCGCCACCAGCAAGAGGAGGAGCATCGAGCCGACCTGCTGGAACTGGAGGCTCCTCTCCGGCGGCAGGCCGATCAGCCCGGCCAGGATGTGCGAACCGTCCAGCGGCGGGACGGGAATCAGGTTGAAGACGGCCAGGTAGACGTTGATCGCGGCGACCGTGGAGAGCGCTGTGCCGCCTACCTCCGCCCATGCCCCAGGAAGCAGCCGGTAGGCCAGCAGCGCGGCGAAGGCGACCAGCAGGTTGGCGGCGGGACCGGCAGCAGTGACCAGGACGTCATCCCGGCGGGGCGAGCGCAGGTTGAACGGGTTGACCGGCGTCGGCCGCGCCCAGCCGAAGCCGAAGAGGAGAAGCAGGACGGTGCCGATCGGATCGAGGTGCGCCAGCGGGTTGAGGGTGAGCCGGCCCGCGTGGCGCGCCGTGGGATCTCCCAGGCGGTCGGCCGTCCACCCGTGGGCGAACTCGTGGAGCACCAGACCCAGCAGAAGGCCCGGCAGCGCCAGAAGCATCGTCCGCAGGTCGATTCCGGTCAGCATCGGCCTCCACCCGCCTCTCTCCCAAGCATGTTCTTCGTCGCGCCTGCGGGATTCCTGTCTCCCCCACGCCGTCCCGACGGTGCCTCGGCAGCGGTGCCGGCGGTCGCGGCGTGGCGCGTCCGCCGCACGCGGGGCGCTCGCGGGAGCGCGCGCCTCGGACCCTGCTTTCCGGTAGGCTGGTGGCGGAAGGCGAAGGGACTCTCGTAGGAGGAGGCGGCGCCGTGGTAGACGAGGTCCAGCCCGATCAGGTGATGGTGGTCAGCACGCCCTATCTGCCGGGCTACCGCGTGGTCAAGACGCTGGGGCTGACGTGGGGGCTGGTGGTTCGCAGCCGCGGCATCGGCTACCAGATCTCCGCCGCCTTCCGCTCGCTGGGTGGCGGGGAGATCCCCGAGTACACCGACATGCTCAACAACGCGCGCATGCATGCCGTCGACCGGCTCCGACAGCACGCCGCCGGCCTGGGAGCGAACGCCGTGTTGGGCGCGCGGTTCGACTCCTCCGAGCTGGCCCAGAACATGACCGAGGTCCTGGCCTACGGGACCGCCGTGGTGGTGGAGCCCGAGCCGGCAGAGGCGCAGCCTGTCCGGCTCGCCTAGGCATCTCGTCCGTTCGCGGGCGGCCCCCCGGAAGCTGTGGGGGGGCCGGTGAGAAGCGGGAGCGGTCCGCCTCGCGGCGGACCGCCTGCCCTTGGTCATCCGATCTCGACTTCCGCCGGCGCCGACTTCCCTGTCGCGCTCCGCTCAGAGCCAGGGGCTCTCGTGCATCGCCTTCAGCCGCCGCCAGCGCCGCTCCACCTCGTCGGCGAAGGCGCGGAGCGTCGCCCGGCCCGGCTCCTCGAGAAGATGGCGGCTCTTCCCCATCCTCTTCAGCCACTCTTCCACCGGGATGCGACGGCCGTGCGCCTCGGGGTCGTAGGTGAGGGTGGTCTTCCCCCGCTCCACCTCGTAGAGCGGGAAGAAGCAGGAGTCGACCGCCGCCTTCAGCACCGCGGGCCCGGCGTCGTCGCCGATCCGCCAGTTGAGCGGGCAGGACGAGAGCAGCTTGCCGTAGACGAAGCCACCGTGGTCGGCGTACCACTGCGCCTTGGCCGCCTTGGCGGCGAGGTCCTGCGGGAAGGCCTCGCAGCCGGTGAAGACGTACGGGATGTGGGTGGCGGCCATGATCTGGGGCGTGTCCTTGTGCTGGAAGCCCTTGCCGAACTCCGCCGGCCCCACGCCGCTGGTCGACGTCTGATGGCCGAGCGGGGTCGAGTAGGAGAGCTGGCTGCCCGTGTTCATGTAGCCCTCGTTGTCGTACTCCAGGACGATCATCCCGTGGCCGCGGAGCGCCGCCCCGATGGCGGAGCCCATGCCGATGTCCATGCCGCCGTCGCCCGAGACCATGACGAAGGTGAGCCGGCGGTCGGCGGGGATCTCGCCGCGGCGCTGGCGCTCGTGGAACATCTCCACCAGGCCCGAGAGGGTGGCGGCGCCGTTCTGGAAGAGGTTGTGCACCCAGGTGACCCGGTAGGCGCTCCTGGGGTAGGGGGTGGAGACCACCTCGCCGCAGCCGGTCTGGAAGAGGAGGACCACGTCCCCGTCGAGGGCCCGCAGGAAGCCGTTGACGGCGGGGAAGATGCCGCAACCCGGGCAGGCCCCGTGACCCGGCACGATCCGCGCCGGCGCGCGGTTCAGCTCCGCCAGCGGGGGAACCTTCACCTTGAGGCGGCCCGTCGTCTCGTCCTGCTCCACCTTCACCAGGTGGGGGCTCACCTCTTCCTCGCCCAGCGGGGGCAGGACCGGCTCGGGCCGGAGTGCGGGATCGCCCGGCGTCACGCCGTGGTAGTCGAAGACCGGCACCGAGCCGGGCCGCCTCCTCGCCTCCAGCGCCTCCAGGAAGAGGTGGCGCGCGTCGGCGCGGGTGAAGTCGCGGCCGCCGAGGCCGTAGATGCGGCTGAGGGTCAGCGGGGTCTCGCCCGCCTGCTGCAGCGCCGCCCGCACCTCGTGGGCCAGGTTGCCGCCACCGGAGCCGTAGCTGTCGGCCCGGTCGCCGATCAGCACCACCCCGGCCCCGGCCAGCGCCCGCGCGATCTCCTCCGCGGGGAAGGGCCGGAGCGCGTCGAGCGTCAGGACGCCGACGCGGAAGCCTTCCTCGCGCAGCGCGTCCGCCGCATCCTTCGCCGTCTCTGCCGCCGAGCCGAGGAGGACGACGACCGCCTCGGCGTCCTCCGTCCGGTAGGCGTCGACGAAGCCGTAGCGGCGGCCGGTCAGGCGCGCGTACTCCTCCCAGAGCCCGGGCAGGACGCGGCGCGCCGCCTCCATGGCCAAGTGGAGCTGCATCTTGTTCTGGATCTGGTCGGGTTCGTTCATGTACGCGCCGACGGTCACCGGGTGGCGCGGGTCGAGCGCCCCCACCCTGTCTTCGGGCTCGCCGACGAAGGCGCGGGCGGCCTCGTCCGGGAGGAGGTGGAGCGGCCGCTTCTGATGGCTGGTGAAGAAGCCGTCCTGGGCGACGATCACCGGCAGCCGGACCTCCGGGTGCTCGCCCAGCCGGACGGCGAGCAGGTTCATGTCGTAGACCGCCTGCGGGTCGCGGGCGAAGAGGATCAGCCAGCCCGTGTTCAGCGTGTAGTAGAGGTCGGAGTGGTCGCCGTGGATGTCGAGCGGCCCGCTCACCGTCCGCGTCACCAGGTTGAGCACCATGGGCAGGCGGAGCCCCGCCTGGACGGGCAGCTCCTCCAGCGAGAAGAGCAGCCCCTGCGCCGAGGTGGCGTTGAGCACCCGCCCGCCGCCCACCGCGGCGCCGAAGCAGATGCCGGCCGCCCCGTGCTCGCCGTCGGCGGGGATCATGCGGATGTGGTGCTCGCCCTCGGCGTACATGGCGTCGATGTTCTCGGGGATCTCGGTCGAGGGCGTGATGGGGAAGTAGCCCATCACGTGGAAGTCGATCTGGCGCGCCGCCTCGGCGGCCGCCTCGTTGCCGCTCAGGAAGGCGCGGCGCTGCTCCACGCGCTCCCGGCGCCGGGCCGCGTCAACCTTGCCGATGGCCATGGAGGGCCACCTCCTCCAGGTGGGGGAAGCGCGCCACCCGGTGGGCGGCGGCGTAGCCCTCTTCCTCGCGCAAGCGGACCAGCGCCCCCGTCGGGCAGACGGCCACGCAGCGCATGCAGCCCTTGCAGTACCGGTAGTCCACGCCGACCACCGCCCGGATCAGGCGGCGGCGGACCTCGCGGTCCTCGCCGACGATGGCGAAGTCCGGGCAGGCCAGCTCGCAGAGACCGCAGTCGATGCACTTCGCGCGCTCGAAGGCGGGCAGGAAGCCTGTCCGATAGGCGCTGACGTCGTTGAGCACGGTGTTGCCGGGGTCCAGGATCAGGCCGCCGATGGGGGCGTTCCGGTAGCCCCAGCGCGGCTCGCGGCCGGCGCGGAGCAGGTGCTCCGGCGTCGGAGGCAGATCGGCCGTCTCCACCGGCTCCGAGATCTCCACCTCGCGGTAGCCGCGGTCGAAGGTGCGGAGGTTGGGCTCCACCACCTCGGGGTGCTTCCTGGCGAAGGTGGAGCGGAGCGCCTGGCGGAGCAGCTCCGGCTCGAGGAAGGGCAGGAGCCGGGCCATGGCGCCCAGCATGGCGGTGTTGACGCGCGTCTTCTCCTCCACCGCGATGGCCAGGGCGTCCACCCGGGCCAGCCTTCCTGACCAGCCGGTCTCGCGGCGGATGCTTGTCTCCGGGCGGGCGGTGTTGACCAGGAGGAGGCCGTCGGGGCGGAGCCCGGCCAGCACCGGCTGCGTCCGGAAGAGCGCCTCGTGGAAGACGGCCACCAGATCCGGCTGCTCCACCGGCTCGGTCAGGCGGAGCGGGCGGTCGGGCCGGCGGAACCGGACGTACGAGCGGACGGGCGTTCCCTTCTTTTCCGAACCGTACGAGGAGAAGTGCGCGCCATCGAGGCCGGCCCCCAGCACCCCGGCCTCGGCCAGGATCTTCCCGGCCAGGTGGGCGCCCAGGCCGCCGATGGACTCCAGGCGGAGCTCGAAGCCTCCCGGCGGAATCGCCTTCTTCGAGTCTTCCATTGGGACCCCTCCCGCCCGAGCATAGGAAGCCCCCGCCCCCCGCGATACCACCAGATGGGATGATTTCAGGCGGCTCCACCCGAAACATCCAGTGTTTTCGGGCGTCCCTCCGCCTGGGAGTTTCATATCATGAACAGTGGAGCCGGCCCGAGAAACGGAGGCCGCCACCGGTGACAGCGCCCCGCCGCCGGGGAGGGGCTCCGGAGGTCGGAAGGCTCCGGGAGTCCGTCGGGAAGCGTTCGCACCCGGCGTAGGAACCCCGGCGCGGATCCGCTAGTCTAATGGGGTGATGGCCCCGGGCAGTGGAGCCACAGGCAGTACCCCAGGAAAGAAGGCAGACCGGCGGCCGTGCGCGTGCTCCTCGCAACCATGGCGCTGGAACTCGGTGGTGCGGAGACCCACGTGGTCAGCCTGGCCGGGGCTCTGAAGCGCAAGGGGCTGGATGTCGAGGTGGCCTCGTCCGGGGGGGCGCTGGTCGAGGCACTGGAGGAGGCGGGCATCGAGCACCACTTCCTCCCGCTCGACCGCCGCAGCCCCCTGGCCCTGGCGGCGGCCGTCGGCCAGCTGCGCACGCTCCTCCGGCGCCGCCGCTACGACCTGATCCACGCCCACGCCCGCATCCCCGCCTGGGTGGCCGAGCAGGCGCGCCGGCGGGGCGTCGCGCCCGTGGCGCTGGTCACCACCTACCACGGCGTCTACGCCGCCGGCTGGTTCTGGCGCCGCTTCACCGTCCTCGGGGACGCCACCATCGCCGTCAGCGAGGACGTCCGCGACCACCTGATCCGCCGCCTGGGGGCGCGCCCCGACCAGGTGCGCCTCATTCCCAACGGCATCGGGCTCGGGCACTTCCTCGCGGCGGCCGAGCCGGGCGGCCTCGGCCCGACCCCCTACCCGAGCGTCCTCCACGTCAGCCGGCTGAGCGAGTTCGCCGACACGGCGCTCGCCCTGGCCCAGGCGGCGCCGGAGCTGGCCCGGCACCACCCCGGCTTCCGGCTCCGCATCGCCGGCGCCGGCACGCGCCTCCAGGAGGTCCGCCGCGCCGCGGAGGAAGCCGCCCGCCGCGCCGGCTACCCGGTGGTGGAGGTCCTGGGTGCGCGCCGGGACATCCCCTCCCTCCTCGTCCGGTCCTGGGTGGTGGTGGCCGTGGCCCGCTCGGCGCTGGAGGCGATGGCGGCCGCGCGCCCGGTGATCATCTGCGGGCAGGGCGGCTACGGAGGCCTGCTGGAGCCCTCCAGCCTCCCCCGCTTCGAGCCGCGCAACTTCACCGCCCGCGGCACCGGCCGGCCCATCGACGCCCA
>JASBVM010000020.1 GCA_029961055.1 Bacillota bacterium | reverse complement strand
AACCCGCCCCTGGAGGTGGCAGCGCATGTCGGATCGGACATCCGACCGGAAGCCGCTTGGCCGCAGGTACGTCCTCGGAATCGGTCTGCTCCGCCCGCGCGCGCAACGCCGGCTGGCGCTCGTGCTGGCGGGGCTCTTTCTTCTCCTGGCCGGTTGTGGCGGCGCCGCCCCAGCCGCGGGAGGGGGCTCCCGTGGAGAGACCCTGATCTACGCCATGGACACTTCCGACGCGGTCTCTCTCGACCCGGCGGTGGCCTACGAGTCGACCTCCGTCTTCGCCGCCCACCAGGCCTACAGCACGCTCGTCACCTTCCGGGGGAGCGACCTGACCAAGCCGGTGGGCGATCTGGCGGAGAGCTGGGAGATCTCCCCGGACGGGAAGAGCTGGACCTTCCACCTGAAGAGCGGTCTCCGCTTCGCCAACGGCGACCCGCTGACCGCCCGGGACGTCGCCTACTCCTTCGACCGGGCGATCCAACTGAACCAGGGTCCGGCCTGGCTCCTCACCCAATTCGGCATCGCCAAGGGAAGCACGGTGGCCGTCGACGCGCGCACGGTCCAGATCCGCCTGGACCACGCGGTCAGCCCCAACATCTTCCTCTCGGTGCTCACCTTCCCCGTCGCCTCGGTGGTCAACCCGCGCGAGGTGAAGGCGCACGAGAAGAATGGCGACATGGGCCAGGCCTGGCTCAACGGCCATTCCGCGGGAAGCGGGCCCTATATCCTGACCGGTTGGCAGCGCGAGTCCCAGATCACGTTCGAGGCCAACCCGCACTACTACGGGCCGAAGCCGGCCATCCAGAGCGTCATCATCAAGCACATGGCGGAGACCACCAACCAGCTGACCGCTCTCCGGCGAGGCGACATCGACATCGCCCACAACCTGAGCCCCGACCAGCTGCGCTCCCTCCGGGGCGAGACGGGCGTGAAGGTGCTCGACGGCCTCAACCTGGGCCTCGTCTACCTGGGCATGAACGCGGGCATGCCGCCCTTCGACAAGAAGGAGGTCCGGCAGGCGGTCCGCTACGCGATCGACTACGAGGGGCTGATCGGGGACATCGTCCAAGGGCACGCCATCCCGGTGCAGGGGATCGAGCCCAGCGGCATTCCCGGCTTCGATCCGGACCGCCCCTACGCGCATGACCCGGCCAAGGCGCGAGAGCTCCTCCATGCCTCGGGCGTGTCGAACCCCACCGTCGAGCTGCTCGCTCCCACCGGGCCCGATCCCACAGGCGCCGACTACGGAGACATTGCCGCGAAAGTCAAGAACGACCTGGAGCAGGTCGGCTTCCAGGTCAACGTCCAGCAGATGACGCAGGCCGCGCTCCTGGCCAAATACCGTGCCCAGGCGGCGCAGATGGTGCTGATGGGCTGGTTCCCGGACTACCCCGATCCCGACGCCAACGCCGAGGCGATGGGCGTCTACGAGAACAAGGAGCTGGCCTACCGCCTCCGCTACAGGAACGACCGGGTGGCCGCGCTCGTCAAGGAGGCGGCGGCCGAGGCCGACGCGGCCAAGCGGGAGTCGCTCTACCGCCAGATCAACCAGCGGATGATGGAGGACGGCCCCTTCGCGGTCCTCTACCAGCCCAAGAAGTCCGTCGCCATGCGCTCGGACATCCAGGGCTATGCCTACAACCCGCAGTGGACGGTGGAGCTGGCCGCCATCCGGAGGAAGTGACCCCGGCCCATGCCGCTGGCGCGTTTCGTCGTTCGACGCCTCGCCTTCACGGCACTGGTGCTCTTCGGGGTCTCGGTGATCACGTTCTTCCTGTCGCACGTGGTGCCCGTGGATCCCGTGGTCGCCGTGCTGGGCGAGCACGCCCGGCCGGAGCAGATCGCCAACCTCCGCCGGCAGTGGGGCTTCGACAGGCCGCTGCACGAGCAGTACGTGCTCTACGTGGAGCACCTGGTCCGCGGCGACCTGGGCGTCTCGCTGCGCACGCGCCGGCCGGTGCTCCACGACCTCGAGCAGTACTTCCCGGCCACGCTGGAGCTGGCGCTCGCGGCCATGCTGGTCGCCCTGCTGCTCGGACTGCCGTCGGGGATCGTCTCCGCCGTCTATCGCGACCGCTGGCCCGACCAGCTGACGCGGGTCGCCGCCTTGGCCGGTGTCTCGGTACCGGTCTTCTGGCTGGGCCTGCTCCTGCTCGGGATCTTCTACTACCGGCTGGGCTGGCTCCCGGGACCGGGGAGGCTGGACGACCTGATCGCCCCGCCGCCCCGCCTGACCGGTCTCTATCTCCTGGACAGCCTGCTGAGCGGCGACGGGGCCGCCTTCCGCTCGGCCCTGGCCCACATCGTCCTCCCGGCGCTGACCCTCGGCTACTACACCACCGGTGTCATCGCCCGCCAGACCCGCGGCAGCATGCTGGAGGTGCTCGGCCAGGAGTTCGTGCGCACGGCCCGTGCCAAGGGGCTGAGCGAGGCGGCGGTGGTCCTCGTCCACGCCCTCCGGAACGCCCTCATTCCCGTGCTGACGGTGACGGGGCTCTCCTTCGGGAGCCTCCTCGGCGGGGCGGTGCTGACCGAGACCATCTTCTCCTGGCCGGGCCTCGGCTGGTACGTGACCAACTCCATGCTCAACGTGGACCTGCCCGCCGTGATGGGCGTGACCCTTCTGGCGGCGGTGGTCTACGCGCTGGTCAACCTCCTGGTCGACCTGGGCTACGGGGTGCTGGACCCGCGCATCCGCTACGAGTAGGGCGGCGGTTAGGGGGTGAGCGTCATCGGGGCAGAACGTCCGGGCACGGAGCCTTCCTGGGCGGTCGCGGGGACGCGGGCGCCTTCCGGCGAGGTCGTGCCGGAGGCCCCCTCGACCGGAGCCCGAGCACCGGGGCGACCGGCGCTCCTCGCGAAGCTCCTGCGCAGTCCGCTGACGGCGGCCGGGGCAGCCGTCGTCCTGGTCTACGTCTTCCTGGCGCTGGCGGCTGGCGTCCTGGCGCCCTACGGGCCGACCGAGCAGGACCTGGCGGTGCGGCTGGCGCCGCCCGGCCCCGCGCACCTCCTGGGCACCGACTCGCTGGGGCGCGACATCCTCAGCCGCATTCTCTTCGGGGCGCGGATCGACCTCGTGATCGCCGTCACGGTGGTGGCGGCGACGGCGCTGGTCGGCTCGGCGGTCGGGCTCCTGGCCGGTTACGCGGGCGGTTGGGTGGACGAGGTCCTGATGCGGGTCACCGACATGTTCCTGGCCTTCCCCTCGCTGATCCTGGCCATGGCCATCGCCGCGGTCCTGGGCCCGAGCCTCCCCAACACCCTCGTCGCCATCGCGGCCGTCTCGTGGCCGGCCTACGCGCGGCTGATGCGCGGCCAGGTGCTGGCGCTCCGCGAGGCCCTCTACGTGGAGGCGGCGCGCTCGCTGGGGGCGAGCCCGGGGCGGATCGTCCTGCGCCACCTGCTTCCCAACGCGCTGGGACCGGTCCTGGTTCAGGCGACGCTGGACATGGGGGGCGTGATCGTCACCGCGGCCGGCCTCAGCTTCATCGGCTTCGGCGCCCAGCCGCCCACGCCGGAGTGGGGCCTGATGGTGAGCGACGGCCGTCGCACCATCATGGAGCAGTGGTGGGTGGCCACGTTTCCGGGGCTCGCCATCCTGCTGCTCGTGCTGGGGTTCAACCTGGTCGGCGACGGGCTCCGCGACGTCCTCGACCCGCGGTGGCGGCGCTGACGGGGCGCCGGACCGCCGGCGCAGGGCGCGGAGCCCGTACAGGGAACCTCCGCCCCCCTGGCTGCGTCTTTCTTCCGGGATGGCAAGCGACAGGAAGCGACGCCCGGCGACGCCCGTCTCCCGGCGGGTTCCGTCTGCGTGCCCCGGCGTCGCCCACAGGGGGATGGCGGATGGAGGAAGAGGTTCCGGGACGGGCCCTGGTGGCCCCGAACCCAGCAGCGGCGCGGCGCCCGCCGCGCCACCCTTCCGCCCGCGGCCGCCGCGCCCGCCAGGCCGGCTGCATCGGACGGGGGCTCCGCCTGGGCGCCGCCCTCCTCGCCCTGGCGCTGACGCTCAGCTCCTGCAGCGCCTGGCTTCCCTGGAACCGCGGCGGCGGGGGGGCGGACCGGGCTTCCTCGGCCGAGACGGAGCCGGCCTCGGGCGTCGCGGGCTGGCTGGCGGGCTCCGCCAAGCCCGTGACGGTGCTGGTCCTGGGGGTCATGCAGGGTCCGGGCATGCCGGCGCTGACCGACTCCATCCTGCTGGTCTCCGTCGACCCGGCGCGGAAGAGCGCCTGGCTCCTCTCGATCCCGCGCGACACCTGGGTGGAGATCCCCGGCCACGGGCAGGCCCGCATCAACGAAGCCTACGTGCGCGGCGGCGCCGACCTGGCCGAGGAAGTGGTCGCCGACCTGACGGGCGTCCGCCCCGACCGCTACGTGGTCGTGGACTACTCCGCCTTCAAGAAGCTGGTCGACGACGTCGGCGGCGTCACCGTGGACGTGCCGCGGACGCTCGACGACCCCACCTTCCCGGCGCCCGACGAGCGCCACTACGCGCCGCTCTACATCCCGAAGGGGGTCCACCACTTCAACGGCGAGGAAGCGCTGGCCTACGTCCGCGAGCGCCACGCCGACCCGCTGGGCGACCTGGGCCGCGCCCAGCGCCAGCAGCAGGTGCTCCTGGCGCTCAAAGACCAGTTCCTCAAGCCCGCCAACCTGCCCCGGGTCCCCGCCATCGCCGCCGATCTCTTCGGCATGATCAAGACCGACTTCCCGCTGACGCAGGTGCCGGCCTACGCGGCGCTGGCCAGCGAGATCCCGGGCGACCGGATCCGCAGCGCCGTGCTGGACTACGCCAGCGGCGCGGTCCGCGGCTGGGTGACGCCCGGCGGGGCGTGGGTGCTCCTTCCTGACAAGAGCGCGATCCGGGGCGTGGTCAGGAGGCTCGAGGCGCCGCCCGACCAGCGCCCGGCACGGGGGCCGAGCCGCCAGTGAGCGACCTCCGGCCCGGCTCGCGCCACACGTGACGAGCGGGCCGGAGGTCGAGACCCCTGGCGCGTCCGCAGCCCCAGTTCGGAAGCGTCGGCTCGGATCGCGCCGTCAGTTGCCCTCGAGCTGCCACCGCTCGATCGATCCTTCGGCCAAGAGGCTCTCGGCACCCTCGGTGAAGCGTCTTCCGGCGACGCCGGGCCGGGTGCGCACGCCCAGTCGTTCCAAAACCCTGGCGCGGCGCACGGCCCGCGCCACATCGTCCCGATCCACCACCGCCGAGACCTCCGCTACCAGCAGGATCTCGCCCTCGGCGTCCCGGGCGCGGACGACCGCATCGGCCAGCCGGATCTCCTCCAGGATCGCGTCGCTCTCCGCCTCGTCGAGCCGGCCCTGGTCGACCGCCTCGTCCAGCGCATCGACCAGCTCCTGCTTGGAGAGCACTCGGCCACGCCTGTACCGGCGGCCCAGGTAGGCCGGTGCGCTCTCGCAAAACTTCCGCTCCAGGCTGTCCCCTTTGAGAGCGGCGACGTCCACCAGGAGCTGCTGGACCACTTCCTCCATACGCTGCTGTGCCGCGGCCAAGCTCTCGACTCGCGCGGTCAGTGCGTCCACCCGCGCGGTGAGTGCCTCGAG
>JASBVM010000019.1 GCA_029961055.1 Bacillota bacterium | reverse complement strand
GGGCCTACTACCGGCCCGAGGGCGGCCGGGCCTACCTGGCCGGCCTGGCGCCGGAGCAGCTGCCGCTGGCGGAGCACCTGGACCAGCTGCGGACGAGCATCACGCTCCGCTCCGTCTTCGATTACGACCGGCAGGAGCGCCCGCGGCCGAACTGGACGATGCTGGCGGGCATGGCGATGCTTTTCGTCGCGTTCATGGCTGCGATTCTGCACTAAGAGACGAACGATTGGCACTCGGACGAGGCCTCGCACACGACCCAAACACGAACGCCGCGGCGAAGGCCTCAGCTCGTGTCGGGATACAAAGGCGAATGAGGGGGCGAGCACATGGCGAACGATCTACCGGACGCGCCGCCGGGGACGGCGCTGGCGGACCCTGAGAAGCAACTTATGGACGACCTTTTCGGGCCGCAATGGAGCGCGCCGGGCGGGCCAGGCGGCGCCTTCGCGGAGGCGCTGCGGTACGTCGAGGCGCACCTGGTGGCGCTTACGCCGGACCAGGCGCGGGCGCTTACGTTGCTGGAGACACTGGGCGGGCCGGAGCGACGCTTCGGCGCGCTGATCGACGCCGTACTCCGCTACCGCAGTCTGACTGGCCAGGTGGGCCCGATCCTGGACGCCATCGACTCCATCGCGCTCTTCAACAAGTTCGTGGGCATCAGCGCCAGCGCGTCGAGGGAAAAGAAGGTGTAGAACGTGATCATCGGCTTCGAGGGCGGCATGGGGAGCGGGAAAACCCTAGGGGCCACGATATGGGCCTGGCGCTACAGCCTGGCCGGCGGCGGGCTGCCGGTCATGGCGAATTACAAGATGCACCCGGAATATTGGGCGCGACATGCGGCCCTGAACCCGGGCTTTACGCTGCGCGTGATGACCACGGAGGAGGACTGGGTAGACTTCGCGGCCGGCGGCGGTGGCTATGTAGTATTCGACGAAATTCATCAAAATTTGGATAGCAGGGCCTACGCCGGAAAGCAGGCGCGGTATTGGACCCAGTTCCTTATGTACCTTCGCAAGCTTCGGATCACGCTGCTACTGACCTCACAGAGCATTAGGCATCAAGTGGACGTGCGAATTCGCGATAACATAGACATTCTCATAGAGTGCAGGAAAACCCGGTCGGGCTTCGCATACGAGTTGTGGGACCCGAAGACGGAGAAACACCTGGGTCGTCGGTTCGTGCCCTACCGGACCGCCGCCCTGTTCTACGGAATTTACGACACTTATTATTTGGTGCGTCCGATGCGGTTTCCCCTGACAGAGAAAGCTTACGTGGAATTCCTCGACCAGCTGGAGGACGCGCAGCCGCGCCACGGCGGTCGGAAGCGCGCACCGGAGGCCTTCTGGCCCCGCGGATGGGAGGCACCTGCTGCACGTGTGGACGCCGGATGAACTGCTCTGGCTGAACCCGAGCACCGACAAGGTGACTCTCGCTCGCTACGCCCGGCGGTGGCACCGGCGCCAGGTGCTTTGGGTGGTGTGGCAGCTCGCGGACCAGCTCGGGCTCGGCGTGCTCGACCGGGCGCCTCGGGTGGCGGACAGACGGCGCGTACGGGCACGAGTGCGGTGGTGGGGGCACCGTCACCTGTACCTCGTCGAGCGCGGCACACCTGGCGTGCTGACCCGCGACCAGGCCGATCCGGACGCGGAGCTGCGGCCTCCGCGCTCGGCCCCAGGCCGGGCCTGGACGGCGGCCGACATCCGGGCGGGTCAAACCGGATCTGACGAGGAGGAGCGGCGGCCAGGCCGACCGCGAGCTTCCGCATCTGGGTCTGGGGCCGTCTGGGACGCACGCTCCGTCCTGGCGGCCGCGACGGAGCAGCAGACCCGCTAGAAGGCCCCTGGAAGGCCCCAGGAGAGGCCGCCGGTTCCACGTGATGCCTAAGTCGCACCGCGACCGAATCGGCCGTCCTACGCCAACGTCGTGCGCGGTGCACGGGTTAAGCCGCAGTCGGCGGTGAGAGTAACGTCAGGAGTGCCTGGCGGCGCGGACGGTCCAACGTGCGCCAGACCGCCAGCAGCCGCAGCTCCTCTTCCGCAAGCATTGACGGCGGTCGGCTCTCGCCGGCCAAGAGGTCCGCCGGCTCGCAGCCAAGAGCGGATGCCAGCCGTTCGATCGTTCTGAGAGTGGGCGAGAGTCGGCCGCTTTCGATGTCTCCGATGTGCCGGTCAGCCAGGCCGGCCAGGCTGGCCAGCTGCCGACGACTGAGACCGGCCGCCTGGCGCAGCGCTGCCAGGCGTTCCCCTAGGGAAGTCCGCATGCGCATCACCCCGCTAGTGTCCATGCTAGGGTTCTCCGCCCCCGAAAGACTATGGAGAATGCTCCGCCGCGCGCTGGAGGAACCTCCGCATGCGCGTCGAACCTGTCCGTATCCGGTCGAATGGGAGGGATTGGAGCTGGCGGAGATGACGGAGCTCGAGCAGTTGGCCGTGGCGTCGGGGGTGAGCCTGGCGGAGCTGGCGCGGCGGTGCGGGATGAGCCGGGCCAGCCTGAGCCGAGTGCTGCGTGGGGAGGAAGTCCCCACCGCGTTCCGCTCGGCCGCGTTAGCGGACCAGCTGGGGATCAGTCATGCGCGCTTTGTCGCCCTACTGGCGGCAGCGGTAGCGCGCCGGGCGTGGGAGCGCTCGGGACGTGCGGCGGTCTGACGGCGACGGCATCCGCGACTCAGGTTACCGAGGGGGCGTCGTGGTGCCCTATGAAGTGCTGCTCAAGTGGGGCCGCGGCGAGCTGAGCCCTGGGGCCCTCCACGTGTACTTGGCGGTGGCGGCCCACCGGCGCGGGGTGCAGGCGGAGGTAGGCGACCGCGAGGTGGCCGCCTGGGCTGGGGTGGAGCGAGAGCGCGGGGTGCGCCGGTATATCGAGGAACTGCGGGTGCAGGTGCCCGAGTGGTTCGCCGTGTTGCGGCGGGAGCCTGGCCGGCGGTCGGTGTACCTGGTGGTCTATCCGAGAGGCGCGGGCACGCTGGCGGGCGACCGCGCTGGCGCGGCGGTGAGCGGACCACCAGTGCAGGCAGACGGAAAGGTGGTGGTGCTCGGACCACCAGTTAGGCGCGAGACGGCGGGAAGTGGTGGTGCCATGACCACCAGTGCAGAGGAGCTGGACGGTGCGAGTGGTGGTGCTGGGACCACCGGAACGGTGGTTGCAGGCCCACCAGTCAAAAGGAGGAGGGTTAACCCCCCCCAACCCCCCCCTTTTCAGGGGGGGGCCGGAGCGGCCAACGGCCGCTCCGCAGAGGCGGAAGCGACGCGCCACGGCGCGTCGCGGCCCCCGAAGGGGGCCTCCAAACGAGGAAGCGACGGGCATCCGCCCGTCGCAGTCGCCGGCCTAGCGGACCACCAGGTTGCGCCCTCGCCGCCTAAGGCGGTCAAGGGTAAAGGGCCTACGGCCCCCGCTTCGCGGCCCTTGACCGCCGGCGGCTCGGGCATGGACGAGCCGCTAGGCCGGGCCGGCGCCGGAGTAGACGCGCCAGCTGGCGCGTCTCTCCAGGCCGCCCTGGCGCGGGTCATGGCAGCAGCATCCGAGAGGGGGAGACGACGTGCAGCGGACTGAGCAGGAGCAGCTGCTCGAGGAGGCGCGAGAGCTGGCCCGCCGGCTGAGCGCGGGAGAGCTGCAGGTGCTGGAGGAAGTTGCGGCGGAGCAGGACGCCGGCCGGTGGTGGCGGCCGACCAGCTCCGTGTGGAGGAGCGCGGCGGCTTGGAGACTGGCCGTGGACGGGCTCCTGAGGCGGGTTCTCGGCAACCTGGACCCGACGAGCGCGGCGTGGCGGCTCAACGCGGCCGGCTGGCGCGTGCTGGCGGCGGCCCGTGAGATGGGCCGGACGGGAGGGGGCGAGCAGGGTTGCCGATGATGCTCGGTGGCTGGTGGGACCTGCACCCCTGCCTGCGGTGCGGGCGGTCAACGGAGCTGCGGCGGCTGCGGTGGGGCCTCTGCCCGCGCTGCCAGCGCGAGGAGCGCCAGGAGGCGCGCCGGCTCCGGCTGCGGCTGGACAAGCCGGCGGAGGGGGGTGGTGGTAGTGAGCCGGGCGGCTGGCATGTCGTCGGTGGTGAATGAGGAGGGCAGGGTCTGTGGGGAGCGATGTTGGACGGCGACGTCGCGCCGCTGCCGGTGCGGCTGCGGCGGGGCGAATCACGGGCGCCAGCTCCGCCTCGCGGACGAAGAGGAGGGGAATGCGGTGGAGGAGCAGCAGGTGATGGTCAACGGCCGGCCGCTGCGACACGTGGTCCTGCATTCGCCGACCGGCTTCAGCTGGGGCTACGGCGGGAGCGGGCCCGCGGACTTGGCGCTGAGCATCCTGGCGGACTTCCTGGGCGACAGGAAGCTCGCGGAGCAGCTCCACCAGGACTTCAAGTGGGAATTCGTGGCGAAGTGGACAGAAGACCGGCCCTGGCTACTCACGGGAGCGCAAATCCTGGCCTGGCTGCGGCGGTTAGGAGGCCCCACGTTCCTGGGACGCCGCTTCGAGCAGCTGGACCTGTCGCGGACGGATGGTGCCGAGCCCGAGGAGGTTGTCTACCAGGGCCGGCCGGCCGGCTGGCGGCCGGAAGGCCGGAGGGCCGCTCCCCGTGCCTGAACAGCGGCCCCCCACGCCGGCTCGGTGCAAGAGCTGCGGGCGGGAGATTCTGTGGATTCGGACCGTCCACGGCCGGTGGACGCCAGTGGACCCGCAGCCTGTGGCCATCGTAAACGACGACGGCCAGGTGGTACGAGGGCGGATCCCTCACTGGGTAACGTGCCCGGACGCTGGACGGTGGCGAGGAAAGGGAAGGCGATCGCAACATGTTGAGAGGACGGACCGGGATCCACCGGCCTAGCCGCGACATGTAGGGGAGCCGCGCCGTGCAGGATTCTCCTGCACGGCGCGGTATTTTCCCCTCCGGGGGGGACCGGATGCGGCAACTCAAGGTGCTGGTGGACGACGAGCTCGCGGCGGAGCTGGAACGCGTGCGCCGGCGGCTTCGGCAGTTGCTGCCGCCCACGGACCGGGGCCCCCGCCGGCCGGGCGCCGCTACAGCTGCGAAGCTTCTTCTGCGGGCCCAGCTGCTGCGGGATGAAGAGGACCCCGAGCTGGCCGCTGTAATCCGCGCTCTCAGGATCGAGGACCCGGCCCGATAGGGACGGGTCCGTCAATTCCCGTAGGGAATGTATTGAAGGAGCTGCCCACTTTGCCATAAGGGACTTTTTGCGCTTGACGGTTGTTCTAAGAATTTGAGACAAGTGGGATGTGCGGGCGAGCAGGCGCGGTCCCTGCGCCGGCGTTGTCAGCCGGAGTGCGCGGTTCGACTCCGCGGCCCGCCTCCAAGGTCAATCCACCGTAGGACGGTAGGACGGTAGAGGAGGTGGGCCGAGATGACAGATGCGCAGTTCCAGCAGCTCATGGACTCGCTCAATCAGATCATCTCGGCCCTCCAGACCATCCAGGACGACTGGAGCCGGGCGCTCAGCCTGTGGGACCGGACTCTGGGCGATGCGGCCGGCTCCTGGTTCCAGGTGCCATCCGGCGGAACGTTCGGGGTGCTCTATCAGGTGACGTTCGGGGAGCTCCTGCTTTCCCTGCTCCTGCTGGCTCTCCTCGTGTTTCTCGCGTCCCGGGCCTTGCACCAGGTCCTCGGCCGAAGGGGGGTCTGGTGATGCGCGAACTGCTGGACCGCCTGGTAACGCTGGTGCTGGCGATCCTTGCGCGGATTCTCTCGGGCGGTGGGCGTCTTGTTGGATAACCCGAGCTGGACCGTGATGACCGGCTGGCAGCTGGTCAAGGCCTACGCGGAGTGGGCGGCCTATATGATCATGCTCGCAATCGTGATTCTTTCCTGGCCGCGGAGCTTCAGGAGGTTCTGAAATGCTGGCGACCTTCAGCGCTTTCTTGGACTGGTGGTTCTCGAGCCCCGTGGTCATGAACACGGTCGCCACGGTCGCCGTCCTCAGTATCCTGCTCTACGGCCTCCTGGAGCTGACCGCGGGGGGTGGGTCCGGTGGGACGTTTTGACTTCTCAAGCGCGATGAGCGAAGGCTGGCACGTCTTCAACAACCTGCTGGTGTCGCTTTTCCCGCTCCTGGCGGCTTTCGTGGGCATCGCCTTGCTCGGGCTGGTGCTCAGGGTAGTCTTGGGCGTCGTGCGCAGGTCCGAGGACTGAGCGCCGGCGCCCTGACTCTTTGGAAAGGGGGTGAGGTGGACAGTCGCTGGACTGACTATCCCTATCTCGGTGCCGGATATCGTGTCGGCCTTCGGCACCACGTTCCAGTCGCTCTGGCCGCTCCTGGGTCTCCTGGCGGCGATCCCGTTGGCTTTCGGGATTTTCAACCGCGTCGTCGGCTCGACGAAGGCGGCCTCTCGCGGCCGTCACTAATGCGTGGGGCGAGGGCTTCTGCCCTCGCCCGAGCAGGGGGTGGGACGACACTCAGCTTCGACATGGGACCGGTCATCGGCCAGATATGGCAGGACGCGGTCAACCTGCTGGCGTCGCTCTACCCCCTGCTCGGGCTCCTGGTGGGGCTCATCATCGGGTTCGCGGTGGCCGGAGGGATTATCGATCTACTGCGGCGCCGGAAGGAGGACAGCACGTTCTGATGAGGCCGGACCGCCGGAGGAAAGCGATGGGTGTGGCGGCCGCCGTCCTGGCGGCCCTCACTATCGGGCTGCCCATCGCCTTCGCGAGTCCGCCTGACCCGGCCTGGGTCTGCGCGACCCTCTCAACGAGCACGAGCCCGCGGACGCTCCAGGTGGGCGTCGGGGCCCTCACCGACTACACGGGCTACCTGGTGACGATCAACCCAGGTGGTTACCAGTTCACTTTCCTGGCGCCACCATATACCACCGTTCTCGACATTGACCAGCTTCAGCTGCCGGCCAGCGGCACCGTTACCGCTCAGACGATGGACGGAGCGGGCGGCTACTCCGCCGGAATCTCCGTTTCGTACGGCCCGGCTGACGGCCAGTACTGCAACCCTACGTCCGGCGGCGGCGGAGGAGGCTCCACAGGGGCCACCCTGGACGACGTGGTGAACGCCATCAACAGTGCGAGCCAGGCCATCCAGACTAAGCTCGACCAGGCCCACGTGTCCTGCGCGGATGCCATCACCACCGCGAGCTCGGGCATCCAGGGGGCGATCAATAGCGCCAGCTCTGCGATCCAGGGCGCCATCAGCACCGCGAGTCAAGCGGTGCAGAACGCCATAGGCAGTCTCCAGGCTTACCTTTCGTCGCCTAACGCTGCTCCGCCGTCCGAGCCTAGTCTGCCGGCGGCCCCGTCGATGCCCGCGCCGGGCGCGCCGACGTATCAGCCCCAGCTGACCGGCCAGGTGAGCGCTCCTCTTCCTCCGCCCTTCCCGGACCCCGGCTCCACGCCAGCTCCGCCTGGCCCGCCGAGCATCGGTGACTTTCAGCCGTTGCCCGGCGTGCAGCTGGACGAGCCGGCGGCGGCGGACCAACCGGACCAGCCGGATCAGCCCATGGAGCCTGACCAGCCGGCCGCGCCGGACCCGGTGCAGGCGCCTGACGCGCCGATGCAGGCGGACCAGCCGGACCAGCCCGACGCTCCTATGCCCGCCGACGCACCTGCGCCGGCGGACCAGCCGACCGCGCCGGACCCGGCTCCGGCCCCGGATCAGCCCACGCAGCCGGAGGCTCCCACTCAGCCCTCGGCTCCGACGCAGCCGGAGCCTCCCACGGCGCCCGAGCCGCCGGTGAGCTCACAATGAGCCTCTGGAGCTGGGTCGGCTTGGTCCTCCTCGGTGTGTGGGCCTGGCAATGGTTCCTCAGCAGCGTCGGCCTGGTGCCCTGGGCGGCCAGGCCGCCTCGGCCACGGCTGGGCGAGTGGCCGATCCGCGACTGGCCGCTCCTCGCGGTCCTCATACCGGCGCATAACGAGGAGCGCGCCATCGGCAGGACCGTGAGGAGCATTCTCCAGCAGGACTACCCGGGCCGATGGGGACTCTTCGTCGTGGCGGACCGTTGCACGGACCGGACCGTCCACCGGGCCTGCCGGGCCGGCGCCGGCGTGCTGGTCCGGCGTGAGGGCCCGCCTGGGAAGGGCGCGGCGCTCGAATGGGCAATCGACCAGCTTGGGCCCGCCTGGCAGGCGGTCGCCGTCGTGGACGTGGGCTCGGAGCTCGAGCCCGGGGCGCTGGAAGCGATGGGTCGGGCGCTGGCGGACGGGGCCGAGGCGGTGCAGCTCCAGGTGCGCGCCAGCAACGCCGGGGCCAGCTGGGTCGCGGCGGAGTACGCGGTGATGAGGCGCCTGTGGGGGTCCTTCCTCCGCGGCCGGGCCCTCCTTGGCCTGCCGATTCTCCTCATGGGCACCGGCTGGGCGGTGAGGCGGGCCGCCCTGGAGCGCGTGCCCTTCAGGGAGTTACGGACGGTTACGGAGGACATGGAGTACGCGGTGCGCCTGGCCCGGGCCGGCGTCCAGGTGCGGCTGCTGCCGGAGGCGGTGCAAGACGAGCAGCCGGTCCGCCTGGCCGACGCGGCGCGCCAGCTGGTCCGCTGGCAGCGCGGCGCCCTGCAGACCCTGTTCGCGGAGGGGCCGGGCCTTCTCCTTCGTCCCGGGCGGTGGGAGCTGCTGCTCCAGCTCCTCCAGCCGCTCCTCCTCGTGATCGGATGGGCCGCGGCAGCTGCGTCGGCTGCGCGGGTCGGGCCCGTCGTGGCCATCATCGGGCCTGCGGCGATGCTGTCTCTCCAGGCGGCCTGGGTGCTCGCCGCGACCGGCGCCGGATGGGAGGAGTGGAGCAGGCTGGTGGCCTGGCCGGCCTATCAGCTCCTCTGGGCCGGATGCGGGGCGGTGGCGGCCATCAGCTGGCGCTCCAGGAGCTGGCGACCGACGCCGCATGGCGTGTTGGCGGCGATCATGGCCATCATCGTCGGCCTGGGGTCCCTGGGGTTGGTCGGACCAGAAAGGTCGGTTTCGGCGGCTTGGGCGGACGGCGACGTCTTCTACGGGGGCACCGCATCGGTCCTCTCGGGCGGTACCTACTCGGGATCCCCGGTCAGCTGTATGTTTGACGATCTCTATAAGGGCACCGGCTGCTACTACAGTGCGACGACGAGCCAAGCCACGGTCCAATACAAGCTGCCGAATCCAGTCCAGTTCCAGTTCCTGGTTACCTACGTGATCGGCACGAACACTAATAGCCCGTACACCGTTAGCTGGTACGGCCTGGACGCCAACGGCAACGCCACTTTCCTGGGTACCGTCTCCGGTAAGACGAGCAACGTCCTGGACGCCTCTGGCTGGAAGTACTACGCCATCTTGAGAATCGACCTCGGCCAACTGGTCTCCTACTACGGGGTGAAGATCACCTACAGCCGCACGGACGGGAACTGGGTGAACGTCGCGGAGGCATTGGCCTTCGCCCAGGACCCAGGGCCCGACCCGCTCGGCGCCGGGTCCGTAGTGCCACCCCCTGGGGGACTCTCCGTATCGGCCATCACAACGTCCTCCGCACATGCATCCTGGAACCCATCCTCCGGTGCGTCGAGTTATCGGGTAACTCTGGACGGCCAGCAGATCGGTTCGACGAGCAGCACGTCCTGGGATATCACGGGGCTGCAGCCGGGTACGTGGCACATGCTGCAGGTGGTGGCGGTGGACTCCTCAGGCCACACGAGTTCCCCGGTCTCCGCGTCATTCTGGACGTTACCGGCGGCGCCGAACGTGACGGCGGCCGCGACGAGCCCTCACTCCGCAACCGCCAGCTGGTCCACCGTCGCCGGCGCCACGGCCTACCAGCTCAGCCTCGACGGGGTGACGTGGACAGGCGTTGGCACGAGCACGAGCTACAGCTGGGCGAACCTGGCCGGCGGGACCACCTACACGGTGCACGTGCGGGCCGTGGACGCGGCCGGCGCGGGCCCCGAGGGCACTGCCACGTTCACTACGCCGCAGGCGCCTCCTCCGCCGGATGCGCCGGCGTGGCTCCAGGTCACCAACATCGGCCAGAGTACGGCCGATGCCAGTTGGGCGGCCGTGGGCAACGCGGGCATCCTGGGTTACAGGCTTTGGCTTAACGGAATCTTCCTTGCGGATACGGCGTCCACATCCTACCATCTTACGGGCCTCAAGCCGGGAACTCAGTACACCCTAGCGGTGGCGGCGGAAGGTCAGAACGGCGTTTTCGGCGCCCAGGCGACCGCCACCTTCACCACGGCGTCCATGCCCCTACCGGGCCCCATCACACTGACGCTGGGCTCCGTGGACTACCAGCATGTCGAGCTGGACTGGACGGAGCAGGAGCCCACGGGCGACTCCTGCGACGTGTTCCGCGACGGCTCTCTTTACGCCCATGTCGGCCAGAACACGAGCTATGTGGATACCAGCGTCCGCTCGGGCCAGCAGCATTCCTACTTCGTGCGCTGCTCCAACGCGGCGGGCTCGACCGACTCCAACACGGTGCAGGTGACGGTGCCCCCGCCGGCTCCCGTTCCGGGCCCGCCCAACGGGCTCAGCTGCCTGCCGGCGGGCACCGGCTTTGCCGCCAGCTGGCACGGAGCCGGCTCGAACGGCTGGACGCCCGATCACTACACCGTGTTGGCGGACGGCCAGGACCTCGGTGTGACGCTGGACCCGAACGTGAGCTCCTACACCTACGACTCGGCGGGCTGGAACACGGGTGAGAAGCACGTCGTGACGGTGGCAGCCTGGGACTCCTCCGGCCAGAGCTACACCGCCGACTGCACGGTGACGGTATGGGCCGCCGGGGCTGAGCCTGCCGACCCGCTGGCGCCGGTGAAGGCCATCAATTGGACCGTGCCCGGCTTGCTGCCCATCCTCGGCCTGGTCCTGGCCCTGGCCCTCGTGATTGCCGTCATCACGACGGGCGAACGGGCCGTTCGAGAGGGGATGCGGGGGCGATGAGCTATGCGCAGGCGGTCCTCGGCATCATCGCGCCGCTCTTCGCGGCGGTGTTGGCGGCCAACCTGGCCTTCACGGCCGTGCGGGCGCTGCTGGGCGTGGCGCGCCGTTCGGACGAGCGGCCATGGTGAGGGGGTGAACGGCCGTGTGGCAATGGTTCCAACAGGCGTTCGGCAACCTCATGGACTGGCTCGGCCGCCTGTTCGGCCAGGTTGGCGGCTGGCTCGCTCAGCTGTTCGGGAGCCTGCGGGATACCCTGGTAAACCTCTTCAACGCCACCTTCGGCGCCTTGGTCGAGTTGACCACGGGGATCATCTACCTGTTCGAGCGCCTGGGGCAGACCCTCTGGCTGCTCGTCCAGGTGGTGGGGGCCTTCTTCCGCCTCATCCTGGGGATAGGTCAGGGCATCCTGGCTACCGTCAGCAGCTTTTTCGGTGTTTCGCCCGACGCCTCGGCGTACGGCCTGGGACCCTTCGGATCGGCGTTCGACCAGGCGACCCGGGCCATCCCGGGTCTGGACACGGTAGGCTGGGTGCTCGCCGCGGGCGTCTGGCTGTCGGCGGCCGTCCTCACGGTGAGGGTGGTGGGCCGCCGTGCATAGCATCGTCGACGCCATCTTTGGCCCGGTGACGACAATCCTTCAGGCGGCGCTGGACGCGCTGGACGGCGCGGCGCTATCGGTCCGTCGAGGGCTCGACGTGGGTCAGTACCTGGGGTGGGTCGGGCACCTGCCTCCGGGCTGGCACGCCGCCGTCGTCAGCCTGCTCACCGCGGCCGGGCTGCTCGGCATCGTCGTGGTTGCTAGAGCTATCTACGGCGTTTACCTGCTGCTCAAGGAGGG
>JASBVM010000018.1 GCA_029961055.1 Bacillota bacterium | reverse complement strand
AGGTCAGCTCAGCAACATGACCGTAGAGCTGGCACGGGCACATACCTCCCCGTCGGCGTCCCGCACCTCCCCCTCGAGGTAGGCCGTGCTGCGCCCGAGCCGGATGACGCGAGCCTCGGCGATCACCGTGGCGGTGCCGTCCTCGCCGGGCACGACCGGGCGGAGGTAGTGGACGACCAGGTCCGTGGTCGCGAAACGCGCCTCGCCGCCCAGGAGCGAGAGCACCGCATATCCCATGGCCTCGTCCACGTAGACCGCGAACATGCCACCTTGGAGCGTCCCCCGAGGGTTGCAGAAGCGCGGTTCCACCACGTAGCGAATCCGGGCCAAGCCTTCCCGGGTCACCAGGACGTCACCGCCGAACTCTCCCAGCGTGGAGGAGCAGACCGCCGCCTGCCCCGCGCCTGGAGCCGAAGCCGGCCTCGCCCGGCGCGGGCGATCGGGCGCGGCGGAAGAGCACGTATCCCCCTCGCCGCGGAGAGCGTCCTCTGGCCCGGGGGCCGCGTCGTCGGAGCCTGCCACGTCAACTCGCCTCGCCCTGACGCTCGCCCGCCGCGGTCCTGGCGGCGTACTGCGCGCGCAGGCTGCGCCTGTCGATCTTGCCGGTGCCGGTACGCGGAAGCTCGGTGACGAACTCGTAGATCCTCGGGCGCTGGTAGTCGGAGAGCTCGCTCTCCCTCATGAACCGGTCCAGCTCTTCGCTCGTCAGCCCGGGCTGCCTGGGCACGACCACCGCCATCACCCGCTGGCCCCACACGGGATCGGGGATGCCGACCACCGCGCACTCCGCGACCTGCGGATGCGCCAGCAGCACGTCCTCCACCCGCGCCGGGAAGATGTTGATCCCGCCCGAGATGATCATGTCGTCGATCCGGCCTTCCAGATAGAGATAGCCTTCCTGATCCAGGTGGCCCATGTCGCCCGAATGCCACCACGGCCCCGGCTCTTCAAAGATCCGCCGCGCGGCGGCGGGGTCGTCCCAGACGTGGGCCGCGACGGAAGGCCCGCGGATGATCACCTCGCCGGACTCCCCCGGCGGCAGTTCGTCCGCGGCCGTACCGCCCGGCCGGATCACACGGATGTCCGCGTTGAGCAGGGGCTTTCCGACGCTCGTCAGGCGCTCCTCGCCCATGTCTTCCTCGAAGAGGATCGTTCCACCCGAGCACGACCCCGTCTCCGTCGTACCGTAGATGTTAATCACGTGCGGGGTGACCCGTTCCCGAATCCGGCGCAGCGTGGTCGGATCCATGATTTCGCCGGCGAATCCGGCCATCTTCACCGAGCTCAGGTCGCGTCCCTCGATGCCTTCCTTGAAGAGCATCCGCCACATGGTCGGGACGAGAAAGGCGTGAGTCACCCGCTCCCGTTCCACCATCTCGATGAACTTCCTCGGATCCCACTTGGGAAGGAAGACATTTTTGGCGCCCACGTTGAAGAAGGGCAGGCTCAGGTTGTACCAGCCGATGAACGACGTGCTCATCGAGTTCAGGATCGAATCGCTCGGCTTGATCCCGTTCCAGAAGTATACACCGCCACGCGCGCTCTCCATGAAGGTGCGGTTCGTGTGGATGATCCCTTTGGGCACCCCGGTCGTCCCGGAAGACAGGACGATCGCCACCGGGTCCTGTTCGTAGACGGGCATCGGCTCGAAGTCCGCGGAAGCGCCGGCGAGATCGCGGGGAATCTCGGCCTCCGGTGCGAGGAGGGAGCGCTCCGGTCCTGGCGCCGTCGACGTGGCGCGGAGAATCCCTCGGACCGGGCTGCCAAGCTGGAGCAGACGGGCGACGGCTTCCTCCAGTGCGGCATCGTAGACCAGGACGGTCGGTACCAGCCGACGGACCACCCTGGCCAGCGTCTCCGCCGACTCCCGCACATGGAGCGCCACCGGGAGCGCGCCCAGTTCGAAGGCGCCGAAGAGGGCCACGGTGTGGATCGCACTCGGATACAGCATCAAAGCGATGCGGTCGCCTTTGCGCGCACCCAGACGGTGGTAGAGGTTGGCGCATCGCCGTGCGGCGTCGAGCAGGTCGGCGTACGTATAGCGGCTGCCTTCGTCTACGGCGGCCTCGTGCTTGGGGAACCAACGACCGGCACGGTGAAGCATCTCGCGCACAGTGACCTGGTCGGAGTCTCGCATTTCTCCCGGAACCCCTTTCGCCCTCGCGGCTCTAGTAGGAGCGGGGCAGGCCCAGATCGTGCTGCGCGACAAAGTTCAGCGTCATCTCATCCGTCACGGGGGCGATACGATTGAGGCGAAGGTTGCGCCAATGGCGCTCGAGCCCATAGTCGCGGATATAACCGGACCCGCCCAGCGTCTGAATCGCACAATCCGCAGCTTCCAGCGCGGCGTGGGCCGCTTCGTACTTGGCCATCGCGGCAGCGAGACCGCACTCCGGCGACCTCCGGTCATAGAGCCAGGCCGCCTCGTACACCTTGAGACGGGCGGCCGCCAAACGCATGCGCGCCTTCGCGAGCGGAAATTGAATACCCTGATAGGAGCCGACGGGTCGGTCGCCCCAGACCTTGCGCTCTTTGGCAAAGTCGACCGCCTTGCGCAATGCCAGCATCCCGGTCCCCACCGCCACCGCAGCCAGGACGATCCGCTCGGGATTCAGCACGTCGTAGAGGGGTCCCCACGCCTCTCCCAGCGGCCCGACCAGGTTGTCATCGGGGACCTCCACTCCGTCGATGAAAACCGCGTTGGTATCCATGAAGTGTGACCCGAGCTTCTTGAACGGGCGGAACTCGATATGCGGGTCGGGGAGATCGGCGATGAACAGCGAGAGCCCGTGTGTCCTCTGAGAAGCCTCTCGCGGCGAGGTGCGTGCCAGGATCACCACATGGTTGGCCACCGCCATCTGCGAGATGAAGATCTTGCTCCCGGTGACCCGGTAGCGGCCGTCCGGCCGGCGCTCCGCGACCGTGCCGATGTTGGAGACGTTCGAACCCGCGTCCGGCTCGGTGAAGGCTCCGGCCCAGACTTCCCCGCGTACCAGGCCGGGCAGGTAGCGCTCTCGCTGCCCCGCGCTTCCGTGGCGCGTGAGAAGGAAGCCGCCGAATACGGGCCCGTTGACGAACAGCCCTCCGCCATCCATGCCGGCGCCGTGCTCGGCCAGCGCCTCCGCGAGGACGGCCACCTCCAGGAGCCCCATCCCGGAGCCGCCGTACTCCTGCGGCACCGCTACCCCGAGGAGCTCCTGGGCCGCCAGCAGATCCCAGAACTCGCGCGGAAAACGGCTCTCCTCGTCGATCCGCTGCCAATAGTCGTCGCCGAAGCGGCCCGCCACCTGGGCGGCCACTTCGCGCAGCATGCGCTGGTCCGACGTATAGGCGAAATCCATGGCGCGCCCTCATCCCTCTCCTTCGCCCTCGCCCTCGCCCAACGCATAGGACTCGAGGCCCGGGCGGAACCTGCGCTCGCGGAACTGGGTGAGGGCCTGACGAACCCAGGCATGGCGCGAACGATACGAAAGCTCTTGCAGCTTGGCCATCTCCCACTCGACGCTCTCGGGGAAATCCATGAAAATCGCCCGTTCGTACACCTCCTTCGTCGCCCGCAGCGTATGGATGTTTTTGTTGACCAACATGTCGGAGACCCGTCGGGTCTCGGCGGCCAGTTGCGAAGCGGGAACGGCCCGGTTCACCAGTCCCAACTCGGCGGCCTGCCTGCCGTTGAAGGTCTCGCCCGTGAGCGAGTAGTACAGCGCCTGCTTGCGATTCAAGTTGTGGGCGGCCGCCCACATGGTTCCGCCACCGGGGAAGATCCCGAAATTGATCTCCGACAGGCCGAAGACAGCCTCCTCGGCGGCGATCGCCAGATCGCAGATCCCGACCAGCTCGACGCCGCCGCCGAAGCACCAGCCGTTCACGCTGGCCAGCGTGACGGCCGGGAACGCCTTCAGCCGCCGGAACCAGGTCAAGGCGATATCGTTCACCCGGGTGAACTCGTCCGGATCATCAAAGGGTTCCAGGAAGCATTTCTCGAGATCCATGCCTCCGCAGAAGCTGTCTCCCACGCCCGTCACCACGACAACTTTGACACCGTCCTGTTCCTCGATCGCGGTCAACGCGTCGTTCATATCCTGATGGAGCTGCGGGCTCATGGCGTTCTTTTTCTCAGGCCTGTTCAGCTGCACCGTCGCGACCGCTCCGTCGATCACCAGGTTGACGCATTCGAACCGTTTCTCCACCTCTGTCCCCCCTCCCGATCCGACGCCAGGGCCCCCGCCCCCGCGGGCCGCCCTGAGCGTCCCGACGGATCGGCTCAGCGCGAAGGCGCGCCGAGCGCTCTCAGACACAACCGGGCCACCTCGTCGGCCACCTGCTGCGCCGACAGCGGCCCACTCTCCCTGTACCAGCGGTACGTCCAGTTGCACATGCCGAGGACGTAGAGTGCAGCCCGATCCGGCTCTACGGTGTCGAACACCCCCTCTTCCACTCCCTGCCGGATGATCTGGACGAAGATGCCGCGCAACGCGCGACCGATCCCCAGAATCTCCTCAGCGGCCTCGTCCGGCAGGTCGTATCGATCTTCGAAGAAAATCCTGCCTGCATCCCGGTTGGCCAGGAGCATGGTCACGTGCCTTTCGACGACGAGTCGCAGCTTGCTGTCGGCTGGCTCCGTACGCCGTGCGATCTCCTGCAACTCTCCATGAAGAGGCAGGAGCAGTCTCCGTACGATTTCGACCAGAAGCTCAGCCTTGCGGGGGATGTGGTAGTAAATCGCTCCTTTCCGCACACCGATCTCGGCCGCGATGTCGTCCAGGCTGGTGTTGGCATATCCCCTCTCGCTGAAGAGGCGTGCCGCAACCCCTACGATCTCGTCCCGCTGCAGGCCCTTGCTGATCCCAGGCGCCTCCTCTCCTGCAGGCGTGCAGGCCGGTCTGGTATTTGGCTGGTCGGCCAGTCAGAAGCCCATGTTCTCCGTGGTTTCGCCGCTTCCTGCTTGTCTTACTTGCTATTTCCTTCCTTTGGCCGTCCCGATGCCCGGGGCAGAGTTGCAGGAATGGAAGGCCGCCCGGACGACCCGTACTCCTGCCGCGGTCCCCGCGCCGGCCACCCGGTCCGGCCCCTTGACCCTGGAGCGTACTCTAGGGTTTAAGACGGGCTTGCACCGGAAAGGCAGAGGGGATGACGAGCACGTCCGAGCGTGCGAACACCGGCAACCGCCGTTTCCGTCTCCAGATCTCCGGCATGACCTGCCCCAGCTGCGAGCTCCATGTCGCAGAGGCGCTGCGGGAGGCGGGCGCCGCGCAGGTCGCCGCCGACTTCCGCCGCGGGGAGGCGGTCTTCCTGTTTGCCGGCGAGCCCGATCCGGAACGCCTCCGTGCGGCGGTGGAGGGCGCCGGGTATCATGCGGGCCCGCTCGCGCCGCTGGCCGAACCGGCCGAGAGGGGAGGCCGTGACGAGCCCGGCGAGCGGGGCGAGCGGGACGAACCGAACCGGCGGCCCGGGCGCCCGGGGAAGGGTGACCGCTACGACCTGGTCGTCCTCGGCTCGGGGGGCGCCGCCTTCGCCGCGGCGATCCGCGCCAGCGAGGCGGGGGCTCGGGTGGCCATGGTCGAGCGCGGGACCGTGGGCGGCACCTGCGTCAACGTGGGCTGCGTCCCGTCGAAGGCGCTCCTGCGCGCGGCCGAGGTCTACCACCTGGCCGCTCACCCGCCCTTCGCCGGGCTCCGGACGCGGGCCGAGGGGGTCGACGTCGGCGCCCTGGTCGCCGGGAAGGACGCGCTGGTGAGCCGGATGCGCCGGGAGAAGTACACCGACCTGATCGAGGCGTACGGCTGGGAGCTGGTGGCGGGCGAGGCTTCCTTCCGCGACGGGGAGCGCGTGGTCGTGCGCGGGCCGGAGGGCGAGCGGGTGCTGGAGGCCGACCGCTTCCTGGTGGCCACGGGCGCGCGGCCGGCGGTGCCGCCGGTGCCCGGGTTGGAGGAAGCGGGTTTCCTCACCAGCACGGAGGTGCTGGCGCTCGACCGCCTCCCGCGGAGTGTGGTCGTCCTCGGCGCGGGCTACGTGGCGCTGGAGCTCGGCCAGCTCCTCCGCCGCCTCGGCGCCGAGGTGACGCTGATGCAGCGGGGGCCGCGCCTCCTCCGCGACCAGGAGCCCGAGATCGGCGAGGCGCTCCGCCGGGTGCTGGAGGGCGAGGGGATCCGCGTTCGGACCGGGGTCCAGCCGGTGCGGGTGGAGCGGACGGGGGCCGGCCGGCTCGTCCGCTACCGGCCTGCCGGCACCGGCCCCGCGGCCGAGGGCGCGGTGGAGGCGGAGGAAGTCCTGGTGGCCACGGGTCGCCTCCCCCACACCGAGCCCCTGGCGCTCGCCCGGGCGGGCGTGGCGCTCGGCCCGCGCGGCGGCGTGCAGGTGGACGGAGGCCTCCGCAGCTCCAACCCGGCGATCTATGCGGCGGGCGACGTCACCGGCGGCCCCCAGTACGTCTACGTGGCCGCCCACGAGGGGAGGCTCGCGGCCGAGAACGCGCTCGGCCTCGCCCACCGGGAGGTGGACCTCTCCGTCCTGCCCTCGGTCATCTTCACCGACCCCTCGGTGGCCAGCGTCGGCCTGACCGAGGCGGCCGCGCGGCAGGCCGGCTACGACGTGCGCACCGCCGTCCTGCCCCTGGAGGCGATCCCGCGCGCGCTCGTCAACCGGGCCACGACCGGCCTCTACAAGCTGGTGGCGGACGCCTCCAGCGGCCGGCTCCTGGGCGCCCACCTGCTGGCGGAGGAAGCCGGCGAGGTGATCTACGCGGCCTCGCTGGCGGTCCGCTTCGGCCTGACGGTCGCCGACCTGACCGACGGCCTCGCGCCCTACCTGACCATGGCGGAGGGGCTCCGCCTCGCCGCCCTTGCCTTCGACAAGGAAGTGAACCTGCTCTCCTGCTGCGCGGGATGAGGCCGGCGGTGCGGCCGGGGGCGCCCGGCGCGCCGGCGCCGCACGGCGCTCACCGGCCGGGCGGCGAGGCGAGGTAGACGCAGACGTCGCGCTCGTCGCAGCGCGGGTCGGGGTGCGCCTCGGCCCAGTCGAGGCGCGAGCGGAGCTCGGCACGCAGCTTCTCCAGCTCGGCGATGCGGGCCTCGACCTCGGCGAGCCGCTTCGCGAGCAGTTCCCGCACGTGGCGGCAGGGCGGTCGACCCCCCGCGCGGATCTCCAGGATCCCCCGGATCTCCTCCAGGCGGAGGCCGAGCTCCTGGGCGCGCCGGATGAAGCGGAGGCGGTCCAGCGCTTCCTCGTCGTAGAGGCGGTAGCCGGCCTCGGTGCGCGCACGCGGATGGATCAGCCCGAGGTCCTCGTAGTAGCGGAGCCCGTCGGCGGTCATGCCGGCGCGCTCCGCCAGTTGCCCGATGCGCATCATCATGCTGTGCTGCCGACCCCCTCTCCCGGGCGCCGGGCTCGCGGCCACGGGACGGCCCCCGCGCCGAACCAGCTCGCCGGTCCGTTCACGGCTGGCCCGTCGTCCTGCCCGGGGCACGCAGCGCCTCGCCGATGGAGGACAGGCCGCGCATCGACCGTCCCCTGTGGACGTGCCTGCCCTTTCCCCTCCCCCGCCTCGCGGGCGGCGGCGTCGCTCAGCGCGGTCCCATGCGCAGCGCCCCGTCCAGCCGGATCACCTCGCCGTTGAGCATCGGGTTCTCGAGGATGTGGCGGGCGAGCAGGGCGTACTCCCGCGGCCGGCCGAGGCGGGAGGGGAAGGGCACCTGCTCCTCCAGCGACCGGCGCGCGGCCTCCGGCAAACCGGCCATCATCGGCGTGTCGAAGACGCCCGGGGCGATGGCCACCACCCGGATGCCGTAGCGGGCCAGCTCCCGGGCCACGGGCAGCGTCATGGCGGCGACGCCGCCCTTGGAGGCGGCGTAGGCGGACTGGCCGATCTGCCCGTCGAAGGCCGCCACCGAGGAAGTGTGGACGATGACGCCGCGCTCCCCCTCCGCGTCGGGCTCGTTCCCGGCCATCACCGCCGCCGCCAGGCGGATCACGTTGAAGGTGCCCACCAGGTTGACCTCGACCACCCGCCGGAAACGCTCCAGGTCATGCGGTCCCTCGCGCCCGAGCACCTTCTCGGCGATGGCGACGCCGGCGCAGTGGACCACGCCCCGCAAGCCGCCCCCGCCCCCGGGCTCCGCCGCCGCCTCCACCGCCCGCTGGACGCTCGCCGGGTCGGTGACGTCCGTCCGGACGAAGCGGGCCTGGGGCCCGATCTTCCTCGCCTCGGCCTCCCCCGTCTCGGCGTTGACGTCGGCGAGGAACACCGTAGCCCCGGACTCCGCCAGCAGCTCCGCCGTGGCGGCGCCGAGGCCCGACCCGCCGCCCGTCACCAGGATGGTGGCACCCTGCAGCTCCATCGCCCTGCCCCCCATTCGGCGCTCCGCTTCCCGCCCGCCCTCGCAGGCGGGTTCAGATCCGTTCCACGACGGTGGCGGTGGCCATGCCGTGGCCGATGCACATCACCTGCAGGCCCAGCTGCCCGCCGGTGGCCTCCAGGCCCGCCAGCATCTTGGCCATCAGGCCGGCGCCGGTGGCGCCCAGCGGGTGACCGTGGGCGATGGCGCCGCCCCAGGGGTTCACCCTGCTCATGTCGGGCTCGAGCTCCCGCGCCCAGGCCAGCACCACCGTGGCGAAGGCCTCGTTGATCTCGATCCAGTCCAGGTCCCGGATCCCGAGGCCCGCCCGCTCCAGGGCCTTGCGGGTGGCCGGGATGACGCCGGTCAGCTGCATGGTGGGGTCGTCGCCCACCGCCACCCGCGCCAGGAAGCGCGCCCGCGGCCGGAGGCCCTCCGCCAGGGCGGACTCCCGGTCGGCGACCAGGACCGCCGAGGCGCCGTCCGAGATCTGGCTCGAGTTCCCCGCCGTGACGATGCCGGAGCCCTGCGGGCGGAAGGCGGGCGCCAGGGCGGCCATGCGCTCCAGGTCCACCGCGTCGCGGATACCCTCATCCCGGCTGACGGTGACAGGTCGCCCTTCGGGATCCAGCCCCTCCACGGGAAGGAGCTCACGGTTGCGGCCCTCGCGCGCCGCGGCGCCGGCACGCCGGTGGCTCTCCGCCGAGAACTCGTCCGCCTCCCGCCGGCTGATGCCCCACCTCTCCGCGATCCGCTCGGCGCTCTCCCCCTGGTGGACGATCTCGTAGCGCTCCCGGAGCTCCGGGTTGAGCTTCTCGAACCCCCCTGTCTCCGCCGGTCCCGGACCTCTCACCGCGGCGTCAGGAGCGGCGAGGTGGCCCCGACGAAGCGTTGGCCACTTCTGCGCCGGGCCATCTCCTCCAGCTCCCCGATCTCACCCCATTGCAGGGCGCCGGTGGTGCAGGCCTCGACGCAGGCGGGCTCCAACCCTTCGGCCAGGCGGTCGCTGCAGAGGTCGCACTTCTGCATCAGCCCGTCCGACCCGAACTGGGGTGCGCCGAACGGGCAGGCCCAGGAGCAGTACCGGCACCCGATGCAGCGCTGGGTCGCCACGCGGACGATCCCCGTCTCCGGGTCCTTGGAGATGGCCCCCGTCGGGCAGGCCTGCATGCACTCGGGATGCCCGCAGTGCAGGCAGCTGAGGGACATGTAGGCCACGGCGCCGTCCGTCTCGAGCTCCAGCACCTGGCGCCAGCGGGGCCCGGTGCTGCCCGGGCGGGCTTCCGCACGCGGCTCGAGATGGTGCTCGGCCTTGCAGGCGACCTCGCAGGCCTGGCAGCCCGTGCACCGCGTCACGTCGAAATAGAAGCCGAGCTGCATCATCCTCGCCCCCCGTGCGCGCCGCGTCCCGGCTGCGACGGCGCGGCCTCCGCCTTGCGGATGCGCCCCATGCACGTCATGTAGTTGGCCTGGCTGGAGATCGGGTCGACGGCGTCCGCGATGCCGAGCTCGTTGTAATTGGCCGACGCCCAGCCGCCGGGCACGTACACCTGGCCGGGGCGGAGTTTCCGGGTGACCTCCACGCGCATGCGGATCGAGCCGCGCGGGCTCTCGATCACCGCTTCGTCGCCGTCGCTCAGCCCGTACGCCTCCGCCGTCTCCGGATGGATCAGGGCGCGCGGCTCGGGGCGCAGCTCCCGCAGCCAGGGAATCTCCCGCAGCTGGCAGTGGACGAACATGGGGCCGGCGCGGCCGGTGAAGAGGACCAGAGGGTACTCCGCGGCCACGGCGGTGCGGGGGCTCTCCGCGCTCTCCTCCCAGTTGGGCAGCGCATCGAAGCCGTGTTCGGCCAGGAGCTCCGAGACGATGTGCACGCGGCCGTCCGGGGTGGGGAGCGGCCGCCCCTCGTAGAGCTCGGCCGACAGGCGCGTGGGCCCGAAGGGGATGCCCTCCGGGGCTTCCTCGAGCTTCTGCAGGGTGATGCCGGAGGGCTTGAGGAGCTCGTCGATGTACCAGCCGATGTCGTCGGTGGGGAAGGCTTCCTCCAAGCCCAGCTTCCGGCCGAGCGCGACGAGGATCTCCGCGTCCGAGCGGGCCTCGCCGACCTGCACGACCTTTCGCCGCAGGCGGACGATCGGGAGGCCGTAGTCCCAGCGGAACCACTCGGGTTCGGTGCGCTCGAGGTAGCTGGCGGCCGGCAGCACCCAGTCCGCGACGGCGGCCGTCTCGGAGAGGCGCAGGTCGATGACGACGAGGAGGTCCAGCTTCTCGAGCGTCCGCAGGACGTCGGCCGGCTGCGGCAGCATGACCAGCGGGTTGCCCGCCTGCATGACCAGGGCGCGCACCTTCCCCTCGTCGATCCAGCGCAGGACGTCGGGGGTGGGGAGAAGCCCCTGGCCCATGAACAGGAAGGGGAACTGGACATCCGGCGGCACGTACTCCGGGACGCCGAAGGCCAGGACCGGCTCGGCGCCCTCGTCGGGCCGCCCCGTCACCCGGCTGTTCAGGTAGAACTCCCGCGCGCGCGGCGGGCCGAGCGGCACCTGGAAGTCACAGCCCTCCCGGTTCAGGTGGCCCGTGATCGCCCGCAGGATGGCGATGGCCCGGCTGGTCTGGAAGACGTTGGTCCGGCCTTCCAGGCCGTGGCCCGTGAGGATGCAGGCCTGCGGCGTCGTCGCGTACTCGCGGGCCAGCGAGCGGATCCGGTCCGCGGGGATGCCCGTGACGGTCGCCGCCCACGCGGGCGTGTAGGCGACGCCCAGGCGGTTCTCGCCCTGGAGGTGCGCCCTCAGCTGCCGGAGGCCCGGGTCGTTCGTCCAGCGCTCCACAAACTCGCGGTCCCAGAGGTTCTCCTCGACCACCACGTGGAGCATGGCCAGGGCCAGCGCCAGGTCCGTGCCCGGCTCGATGGGGAGCCACTCGTCCGCCCTGGCCGAGGCGTGGAAGTGGAGCGGGTCGATGGCGACGATGCGCGCTCCGCGTTCTCTCGCCTCGAAGAGGAGATGCTGCGTGGGCGCGGAGGAGAACGTGGGCTGCCGCCCCCAGATCAGGATCAGGCGCGTGCGGGGGTAGTCGGCCACCATCGGCAGGCCACCGTACGTGATGCCCTCCGCCACCGCGCGGGGGACGAAGCATTCGCTCGCCCCCAGGCCGGGCTCGGTCCCGAAGGCGTGAGCCAGTCGCTGGAGCAGATCGTAAGGGAAGCCCCAGCCGGCGGCCTGACCTCGCCCGAAGACCACCGCCCGGGGACCGTGCTCCTCCCGGATGCGGAGGAGCGCGCCGGCGATCTCCTCCAGGGCCTCGTCCCAACTCGTCTCCGCCCACTTCCCGCTTCCCCGCGGTCCGCTCCGCCGCACCGGCCGCAACAGGCGAGCGGGCGACTCGACGTACTGGGCGCCGGCCAGCCCCTTGGCGCACAGGCTGCCGGCCGTCCTCGGGTCGCTCTTGACGCCGCGGATGCGGACGATCCGGCCGTCCCGGACCGTCACCTCCATGGAGCAGGCGTTGTGGCACCGCCCGCAGACCGTGCGCACCACCTCGACCGCACCGCCGGGCCTCTCCTTCTCCACGACAGCCACTGTCATCCCCCCTTGCTTCCTCAGTCGCGATCCAGTCCGCGGCAGAGCAGGCCGGCTCCGCGGGGATCGGCGGAGACGGCACGGCGGGAGAGCGGCGGGAGCGCCCGAGCCCTCACCGACTCCCGGAAATAGAAGTGCCAGCGGTCCACGGTGGCCGCGGCCGTGGCAGCGGCGGCGGCCAGCAGCAAGACCCAGGCGGCGCCCGGCATCCCCAGCCCGCCCAGGGCCAGCGCCGCCAGGCCGGCCAGCAGGGCGAAGAGATGACCGATCGCCACCTCCTGCCGCGGAACCCAACCCTGCCGCCGGCCGCGCTCCCACTGGAGCGCGAGGGTGGACAGGTAGAGCGCATAGGCGAAGACCGCAGCCGCGTGGGCCCGGCCACCTCCCGCCGCCAGGCCGGCGACCGCGGCCGCCAGCAGGGGCCCCACCCCCAGTCCGACCGTCAGGAAGCGCTCCAACGTCGGGCTCCGCCTCCAGGCCGGTCGCCCCAAGACCCGGTAACACCGGGCCTGGCTGTAGACCGCCGCTGCCGCCAGAGCGAGCGCGACCAGATCGGCGGCGACAACCACCGTAGACACCGCGGAGCCCCCGGAAGGAGCTTGTGGGGCGAGAGCCGCCAGCAGCAGACCGCCCGCGGCCGCGCTGGTGAGGAGGACCTCGCGGCTGAGCCAGGAGCGCCGCAGGTTGCAGAGCGCCAGGGGGCTTCGCCACGGCCGCGCCAGGTGGAGCACGGAGGCGAGGAGGCCGAAGGCCACCAGTCCGAGCGCCAGACCGATCAGGAGAGCCGAAGGGGCGGCGTGGTTCAGGACGGGGCGGCCGGTCGCGGTGGCGTCCGACCCTTGCATGAAGACCGCCACCGGCAGGAAGCCGAGCCCCAACTGGGTGGTCAGGGTGAAGAGCATGAGTGGCGCCTCGCGGGTCTCGGGCGATCCCGTGACCCATGTCCCGGCCATCGTGACCCCCCCGCTCGGAGTCGCTCGAACCCTCTGCTGAAATCCAACTGTATCTGCCGAGGTTGCGACAATCGGTGCCCAGCCCGATGCCGCATCGGCTCCCCACAGGACGCCGGGAACCCCGGGGTTCTTCGGAGAGGAGATGTCCGGACCGTCGCGGCTGGCCCGATGGCCGAGAGGAGCCCGCCCGGTGACCTGCGAACCCAGCTGCATCGACATGGAGGGCCCGCGCCATCCCGGCGTGGCGACAAGGAGGCATCCCGACCGTGAGCTTCCACTTCGAGAGGAATCCCTTCGACCTGAGCGGCCGCGCTGGTGACCGGGGGGTCGCGCGGCCTGGGGCTGGCCATCGCGCGCGGGCTGGCGGCGGCGGGGGCGCGGGTGCTGGTCAGCGCGCGGCGCCGGGAGTGGCTGGAGCCCGCGGTGGAGGAGGCGCGGCGGGAGGGGCTCGAGGTGGAGGGCTTCCTGGGGGACGTGAGCGACGCCGGGCAGGCGCGGGCGATGGTGGCGCGGGCGCTCGAGCGCTTCGGGCGCCTCGACGTCCTCGTCAACAACGCCGGCCGCTCCTGGGGCGCCCCGCTGGAGAGCATGCCGCCGGAGAAGTGGCGCGAGGTGCTGGAGGTCAACCTGACCGGGCCCTTCCTCCTCTGCCAGGCGGCGGCGGAGGCGCTGAAGGCCTCGGGCCGCGGGCGGGTGATCAACGTCGCCTCGGTGGCGGGGCTGGTGGGCGCCCCGGCCTCGGTGCTGGAGGCGAGCGGCTACACGGCCTCCAAGGGCGGGCTGATCGCGCTGACGCGCGACCTGGCGGTCAAGTGGGCGGCCTCGGGCGTGACGGTCAACGCCATCGCGCCGGGATTCATCCCGACGCGGCTGGCCGAGGGCAACATCGAGCTCCACCGCGAGGCGATCCTCCGCGCCATCCCCATGGGCCGGCTGGGGCGCGAGGAGGACGTGGTGGGCGCGGTCCTCTTCTTCGCCTCGGACGCGGCCGCCTACGTGACCGGCCAGGTGCTGGCCATCGACGGGGGGATGACGGCGCAGTAGGGGTGCGAGTCCTTCACCCCGCCTGCCCGCTTCCCGCTCCTGGCGGTCGTCCAGCGGGTCGCCCCGCCCCGGAGGGCGCCCGGTACCGGCGGGTGCGGCGGCCGCCCTCGGCCACCAGCCGTCCCTCGTCCACCAGGGCCTTGAGATCCCTCCAGGCCGTGGCCGGACGGACGCCGCACCGGGCCGCGAAGTCGGCCGCCGTCCAGACGACGCCCGCGGCCGCTTCCTGGAGCGCGATCCGCCGGCGCTCCTGGGCATCGAGGAGGCGGGGGCCGGGGTAGGAGGCCGGGAGCTCGGCGACGGCCGCGGGCGGCCCTCCGCCGGCGAGGCGCTCCGCGTGCGCGCTGGCGGCCAGCCAGCGGTAGGCGAAGTCCTCCGCCAGCGAGCGGCTCTCGGCAAACATCCAGGCGACACGGGGGTGCGACACCTGCAGGGCTGCCACGAGGTTGAGCAGCCAGCCGGGCCGGACGTTGGCCTCCTGGCCTACCTTCAGAAGATCGCTCAGGCGGCCTTCGACCACCAGGGCGCCGTGGGGCAGGCGATCGAGCTCCGCCAGGACCAGGTCCAGTTCGCCGCCGGTGGCGCTGCTGGCCAAGTCGGCCACGGTCTTGCGCTCGACCGCCGCGACACAGCGGCCGCCGTCCAGCACGGCATAGTCGCCGACCGGCAACTCCCGCCGCTCGGTCCGGACGCCGTAGCGGACGAAGCGCCACGGGTGGCGCTCGCGCGTGTCCACGGCCACCTCCAGGGCGCGTTCCAGCCCCCTGGCCTGGGGGATGCGGACGCCCGGCCGCGCCCCGCGCATGGACGTGCGGCTCCGCCAGAAGATCAAGGTGCGACCACGGCTCCGGGTCCAGACGAAGAGCGAACGCCGCGCCCGCCGCCGTTCGAGCACCAGGTGGACCGCGGCCCCGGCGCGCCAACAGCGTTCGACCGGGACCGTCTCCACCACCTGCGCGCCCTCCGGCCAGGAGTCCAGCGGGTAGCAGAACAGGTCCTTGCCGGACGGCCATGTGCCGCGCGTGGCCAGGACGACTTCGGCCTCGCCCTCCACCGGCAGCCGCAGCAGGAAGGGCAGGCGGCTCTGCGGGTCGGGATTGTGCGCGATGACGAACAAATCCGCCACGGGAGCTGCTCCTCCAGGCAGACGATTCGGCCATGGATCGATCCGTCTCCGGGAAAGGCGCCGTGGGGAGCCCGGGGCAGAAGCATGCCGCCGGGCGGTGCCCAACATGGGGAGGCGACTCTGAGAGAACAGGGTCTGTGCCCTATGACCGCGCGGCGGGCCTTTCATCCCCTTCGGCCCGCTCTTCGTCCCGGGATCACCGGCCCGGCGGCACCTCTGGAATTCAACGTCCCGCCCATCTTCCCTGCCGATCCTGCCGGCCACCGCAAGCCCCCGCCACGCCCGATCCACCTGCC
>JASBVM010000017.1 GCA_029961055.1 Bacillota bacterium | reverse complement strand
CCGCCGGCGCGGACGAGCCTCTGCCAGCGGGGATCCTCGGCCTCGATGGGAGCCAGCGTGAGCAGGTAGTCGCGCGCCCGGCCTCCCGGCTCCTCCGGCGAGCGCCGAAGGGCGAGCCGCACCGGGAGCGGCCGGTCGTCGACGCGCAGCGGTCTGCGCGGCTCGGGGGAGGCGCCGGGCCGGCCGCCCGGCCGCCAGGGCGGCCCCTGGACCGGCGGCGCCCCGCCGGCAGGCGCCGATTCCTCGAAGAAGACGTACGGCAGCTGGGCGAGGAGCTCGGCCGCCGGGTCCAGCGCGTCGGGCGGTACCGGGATCGGCGCCTCGAACGTCATGCCCACGCGGATGGCGGATTCGGCCACCAGGAGGCGGATCAGGCGCTGTTCCGCCGTCCCGAGGAAAGGCGGCCAGCCCGTCGGGTAGGGGTAGCCGGTATGGAAGCTCCTTTCCGCACCCGGGCCGCGCTTCCCGATGCGTGCGGCGCGGAAGCGGAGCTCAAGCCCCCCGGGTCCCAGACCCGCCCGGACGACGAGGCGCGTCTCGCCGGCGGCGGACGGAGCCCCGCCGGGGGCCGTCCCCCCCGCGGCGCGGGCGGCGGCCGCGCTCAGCGCCGCCTCGAGCGTCCTCTTCCAGGCAGGAAGCGGAGGCGCCGGGGGGCGGGCCGGAAGCTCCCCGGCACGCGCGGCGCTCCCCGGCGGGGTCCCGTGGCGGCTGCGCTCCTCGCGCCGCGCCTCCTCGAGGACGGCGAGGCCCAGGGCGACGATGTGCTTGCACCACCCGTATGCGAAGGGGCAGTCGCACGCGGCCTGGAGCCCGTGGCGGCCCGCGAAGAGCCGGACCTCGTAGGGGCGGCGCCTGGAACCGAGCACATAGCCGGCCACCTCCCCGTCCACGAGGTCGAAGTCGAGGACGCGGCCGTCACGGAAGTACTGCCGGCCCCGCCGGTAGACGAGGTCGCCGCTCATGCCCTCAAGGGTGGCCCGGTCGAGCTGCCACCGCCGCACCCACGCGAGAAGGGAGTCGTCCTCGTGCATGGCGTCTTGCCCGTTCACGATGGGGCCGGTTCGTGCGTCAGGGGGTCGACTCCTGCCGGTACGCGTCCGGGCCTCGCGACCGATCGCGGCGTTGCAGGCCACCGCCTCGGGAGGGTGCGCAGGCCACGCCGACGAACCGCCTATCCCCTGTCCAGGGAAACCTTGCTCTGGCCCTCGCCCGCCAAGCGCCGGTTCACCTCGGCCACTCCCGCCAGGAGGACCGGCGCGGAACGCTCCAGCTCGGCGGCGCTCCAGCGCTCGGCCGGCGCGGTGACGGAGATGCTGCCCACCACCGCCCCGCCGGGGCCGAAGAGCGGCGCGGCGATGCAGAGGATGCCCAGCTCCAGCTCGCCGTTGTCCAGCGCGTAGCCCCGCCGCCGCGTCTGCGCCAGCTCCGCCAGCAGGCGGCCGCGCTCGTGGAGGGTACGCGGGGTAAGCGGCTTCAGCTCCACCCGGCGCAGCAGCTCGGCGCGCTGCTGGCGGCCCATGAAGGCCAGGATGGCCTTGCCCATGGCCGAGGCGTAGATGGGGACGCGGGAGCCGGTGCCGATGGCGACGCCCAGCAGGTGGCTCGACTTGACGCTCTCCAGACAGAGGACGGAGTCGGCGTCCAGCGTGGCCAGGTGAACATCCTCGTGCAGCCGCTCGCTGAGCGCCCGCATCACCGGTACGGCGGCGGCGCGCAGGTCGGGTACCGCGTCCTGCGCCAGGCGGCGGAGGAGGAGGCCGAGGGCGTAGCCCCCCTCCCCCCGCTCCTCCACCGCGCCCACCTCCACCAGCGACTCCAGGAAGCGGAGCAGCGTCGGCTCCGGCAGGCGCACCCGCCGCGCCAGCTCGCGCAGGCGCACCCCCTCGCCACCCGCCTCGCCCAGGGCCAGAAGGATGCGGAAGGTGCGCTCCACCGCCCGCATCATGGCCTTCCGGCCACCTCGTCCAAGGCCTGCCCCAGGATCTCCAGCCCCTCCTCCAGGTCGGCCTCGGGCACGTTGAGCGGCGGGATGAAGCGGATCACGCGGCCGTCCGGCGCCGCGGGGTAGAGGATGAGCCCCCGCTCCAGGGCGGCGCGGAGCACCCGCGTCGCCACCTCCCCCGAGGCGCACTCGACGCCGATCATCAGCCCCGGCCCGCGCACCTCGCGGACCAGCCCGGGATGGCGCTCTGCCAGGCGCCGCAGCTCCGCCGTCGCCGCCTCGCCCAACCGGCGGGCGCGCTCGGGCAGCCGCTCGCGGCGCAGGACGCGGAGCGTGGCCAGCGCGGCGGCCGCCGCCAGCGGGCTGCCGCCGAAGGTGGTGCCGTGGGTGCCGGCGGGCCAGCGCGCCATCAGCTCCGGCCGCGCCGCCGTCGCCCCCAGCGGCAGCCCCGAGGACATCGCCTTGGCCAGCGCCATCACGTCCGGCGTCACGCCGAAGGTCTGGGCGGCGAAGAAGTCGCCGGTCCGGCCGAAGCCGGTCTGCACCTCGTCGAAGACGAGCAGGGCGCCGGCGCGGTCGGCGCGCTCGCGCAGGCCCTCCAGGAAGCCCCGCGGCGGCACCACGTAGCCGCCCTCGCCCTGCACCGGCTCGACCACGATGGCGGCCACGTCCTCCGGCGCCACCACGTGGCGGAAGAGCGCGTCCAGCTCCTCCAGCGCCGCCGCCACCGCCGCCTCCGGCTCGAGGCCGTCGGCCAGCGGGTAGGGGAAGCGGCTGTGGACCACCCCGGGCAGCGGCAGGTAGCCGTGCCGGTAGAAGGCCTTGGAGGCGGTCAGCGCCAGCGAGCCCAGGCTCCGGCCGTGGAAGGCGCCGCGGAAGGCGACCACCATGGGCCGCCCGGTGACGAAGCGGGCCAGCTTGACGGCGCCCTCCACCGCCTCCGTGCCCGAGTTGCCGAAGAAGAAGGTGGCGATGCCGCCGGGCAGGACGGCCGCCAGCTCCTCCGCCAGATCCAGCAGGACGTCGTAGTAGAAGACCCCCAGCGGACCGTGGAGGAGGCGCTCCGCCTGCTCCCGGACCGCCGACACCACCTCCGGGTGGCCGTGGCCCAGCGGCAGCGCCGCCATGCCGGAGACGAAGTCGAGGTAGACGCGGCCGTCGGCCGCGGTCACCCGCGCCCCCTCCGCCCGCTCGACGCGGAGGCCCGGCCAGTCCACCGCCAGCGACGGCGCCAGGTATCGCTCCACCCGCTCACGCCAGTCCGTGGCAGATCCCCCCGTTCACGAGAGCAGTCGGCCGCTGAAGGCCGCGACGAAGACGAGGCACATGGCCAGGAGCGCCAGCGAGAAGCCGGCCTCGCCGAGCCCGAAGGAGACGGGCTCCAGGTCGGTGGGCCGGCGGACGGCGCCGACGCCCTTGGTGCCCAGCGCGATGTCCAGGTCGTTCCCCTTGCGGAAGAGCATCAGCACCAGGGGGACGACGATGGGGATGTATCCCTTGCGGGCCCGTTGCCAGAGCGGCATGGCGTTGACGTCGAAGCCGCGCAGCCGCTGTGCGTCGACGATGCTCTGCCACATCTCGAAGACGGTGCTGGTGAAGGTGAGCGCCGAGAGGAACATGAGCACCGGCGTCGCCGGGAGGCCCAGGCGCAGCAGCGCCGCCATCAGCTTGCCGGGCGAGGTGGTGGAGATGAAGACCGGCATCACCGACATGGCCACCAGGATGCGCAGCGAGAGCAGCAGGCCGAAGGCCAGGCCGTCGCGCTTGACCGGCAGCGGCCCGATCCGGAAGAGGTCCGGCCCGGTGGCGTAGAGGAGCGCCTGGCTGACCACCAGGAAGGCGAAGGTGAAGAGCAGGATGCGGAAGAGCACCCAGAAGCGGCGGAAGTCCAGCCCCGCCGCCAGCCAGCAGGCCAGGTCGAAGGCCAGCCAGAGCGCCAGCCCGAGGAAGCTGCCCGCGTTCAGCCCGTAGGGCGCCAGCACCACCAGCAGCGTCAGCAGCACCCAGGCCAGCTTGACGTTGGGATGGAGGCGATGGAGGAAGCTCTCCCCGTCCTGGTACTCAAAGGGCGTGTTCACGGCGCTCACCACCCGGAAAGGCGGCCAGCAGCGACTCCTCGTCCGCCACCAGGCCGTCGAAGACGCCGCTCCGCCGCGCGATGCGGGTCACCGTCGGGACGGAGACGTGGGTGGCGCGCAGCTCGTCTTCCTGCGCCAGCGCCTCCTCCAGCGGGGCGTCGACGGTGATCCGCCCGTCGCGCATCACCACCAGCCGGTCGACGTAGCGGGCGACCAGGTCGATGTCGTGCGAGACCATGAGGACGGTGTGGCCGCGGCGCGCCCTGAGCTCGGCCGCCAGGTCGGCCAGCAGGTAGCGGCCGCGGTAGTCCTGGGCGGTGGTCGGCTCGTCGAGCACCAGCACCTTCGGCTCCAGCGCCAGGACGGCGGCCACGGCCAGCTTCCTGCGGTCGCCGAAGCTCATCCGGAAGGGGAAGAGCTCGGTCTGCGCCTCCAGGCGGACGGCGGCCAGCGCCGCCCGGCTCCGCGCCAGCACCTCCTCCTCGGGCAGGCCCTGGTTCCGCAGGCCGAAGGCGACCTCCTCCAGCACCGAAGGGTTGAAGAGCTGGTAGTCGGGATCCTGCAGGACCAGCCCCAGCTGGCGCGCGATCGCGGCCACCGAGAGCGGCGCGGTCTCGCGCCCGGCCAGGCGGTAGCTCCCCTCCTGGGGGCGGATCAGGCCGGCGAGGAGCTTGAGGAGCGTGCTCTTGCCGGAGCCGTTCTGGCCGACGACGCCGACGAACTCGCCCTCCCCCGCGCGCAGCGAGACGTCCTCGAGGGCGGGGCGCTCCTGGCCGGGGTAGCGGAAGGTGACGTGCTCCAGCTCCAGCACGGGCGGACGCGTCGCGGCCGGCCGCTCCCGCCGGGGCACCGGCACCGGCGCCCGCGCCCGGCTCCGCAGCGCCTCCACCACCGCCTCCTCCGCGGGTCCCGGGGGCAGCGCGACGCCCCGCCGGCGCACGCGCCAGGCGACGTGCTCGGCCGGCGGGGCCTGCACGCCGGCCGTCTCCAGGAGGTCGACCTGGCGCATCACCTCGGCATACGGGCCGTAGGCGACGGCTCTCCCCTCCTCCAGCACCAGCGCGTGGGTGGCCAGGCCGAGGACTTCCTCGGTCTTGTGGGTGGTCATGACGATGGTCACGCGACGCTCCTGGCGGAGCTTGCTGATGGCCCGGAGCAGCTCGCGGCTGCCCAGCGGGTCCAGCTGGGCGGTGGGCTCGTCCAGGACGAGGAGCGGCGGCAGCGAGGTGAGCGCGGCACCCAGGACGAGCCGCTGCTTCTGCCCTCCGGAGAGCGCCTTGGTGGGGCGCCGGCGGTAGCCGGCCAGGTCCACCACCTCCAGCGCCCACTCCACGCGCCGTCGGATCTCCTCCGCCGGCACCGCCCGGTTGGCCAGCGCCAGCCCCATCTCCATCTCCACGATGGGCATGGAGATCTGGCTCTCGGGGTTCTGCATCACCAGCCCGACCCGGTCGGTCAGCTCGGCCAGCCGGTACTCCCAGGGGTCGACGCCCACCACCTCCACCGTGCCCGAGCGCCGCCCGGCGTAGATGTTGGGCACGATCCCGGTCAGCAGGTAGCAGAGGGTGGACTTGCCGGCGCCGTTGGCCCCCAGGACGACCAGGAAGTCGCCCGGTTCCAGGGTGAAGGAGATCCCCCGGAGGATCTCCCCGCCCCCCTGGTACTGGAAGGCGAGCTCCTCCACCCGGACGGCCGGGCCGCCGGCCGGCTTTACCATAGGGCCCGCTCCACCTTGGGCAGGCCGCTCCGCTTGAGCGCCTCCAGGATGGCGGCGGCCAGCACGGCGGTGATCACCGAGAGCGCCGGCACCCACCAGATGTAGCCGACGAAGGTGGCCAGGGCGAGCTTCACCGGGTAGTGGAAGACGTACCAGTAGGGCCGCGTCCAGGGGTTCCACCACATGTAGAGCGAGAGCACCAGGATGATCAGGAGCCCGAAGTAGCGCCGGCGCGGCTCGTCCGAGCGGGCCCAGGCGGGCAGCGTCCGGCGGCCGAAGGGCAGGATGGCCACCACCAGCGTGGGCAGCCAATAGATGGCCGAGATGAGGACGTAGAGCGGCTCCGGCGGATAGGGGAAGCCCGCCGCCGGGCCGGGGATGTAGTACGGGAAGAGGACGGCGAAGGCGGAGAAGATCGCCAGGATGGGGATGTTCCAGGCGTAGTAGCGGTCATTGTTGAGCATCAGCGCGGTGAAGAAGGCGGGCGCGATGCCCGTCTCCAGCACGTCGACGATGCCCAGCGGGAAGGCCGCGGGGGCGATGAACATGCCGATCAGGCCGCCGATGACCGAGGCGAAGATGCCGCCCGCCGGGCCCAGCAGCATGGGCGCCATGGCCGAGAAGGGGACGAGCAGCGGCACGTAGCCGCCGCCGCCCACGTACGGGAAGATGGGGATCAGCGCGGTCACGCCGATGAGCGCGCCGAAGAGCGCGATCCAGGCCGGTGAGGCCGTCCCGGTTCGCCGCGAGACTTCCTTGACAGGCGGGGTAGCCATCGCTTGCCCTCCTCCGAGGTGCAGAATCCGACGCTTTTCGTCCTCCTTTCGCTCCGTCTGGCGAAGCACCTTCTCCGGTGACCGAAAGCAAACCCCGCCATCGCCCTCGGCCGGGGCGCCGGACCCGCCCTCCCCGGACAGGCGGCGCGAGGCGGGCGGCGCCGAAGGTGGCAGGCGGTGTCGAAACGGGGGCGAAAGTCTGCTGCAATGCCGCTCGGCGCCACGCGCGCCGGCGGCCGCGAAGGGCGGGATGCACGCGTGACCACGAGACCGCTCGGGGCTGGATCTACGCCCCGCTGGTTCCACCAGCTGGAAGGGGAGCTTCCGCGGGAGCGGTTGCTGGCGGAGCCGGGGGAGCTGGCGGTCTACGGGTACGACGCGACGGGGAAGGCGGCCTGGCCGGAGGCGGTCTTTCTGCCGGAGACGGAGGCGGAGGTCCGGCGGGTGCTGGAGTTGTCGGCCCGTCTGGGCTTCCGGGTGATCGCGCGGGGCGCGGGGAGCAATCTCTCGGGCGGGACGGTGCCGCGGCGGGGCGGGCTGGTGCTGGCGTTCAACCGGATGCGCGCGGTGCTGGAGGTGGACGCGGAGCGCCTCAGGGCGCGGGTGCAGCCGGGGGTGGTCAACCTGGACCTGCAGGAGACGCTGAGGCCATACGGGCTCTTTTACGCGCCGGACCCGGCCAGCCACCGGGTGTCGACGCTGGGGGGGAACGTGGGCGAGAACGCGGGCGGGCCGCGTTGCGTCAAGTACGGGGTGACGAGCCGGCACGTGGCGGGGCTGCGGGTGGTGCTGGCGGACGGGCGGGCGCTGGAGCTGGGGCGGGAGGAGGGGCGGCTGGACCTGCGGGGGCTGGTGGTGGGCTCGGAGGGGACGCTGGCGGTGGTGACGGAGGTGGAGGTGGTGCTGACGCCCTGCCCGCCGCGGGTGGTGACGCTTTTGGCGGCCTTCGCGACGGTGGAGGGGGCGCTTTCGGCGGTGAGCGCCATCGTGGCGGCGGGGGTGGTGCCGGCCTCGCTGGAGCTGATGGACCGGGCCTCCATCGCGACGGTGCAGCCCTTCGTGCGGGGGGTCTACCCGGAGGATGCGGGGGCGGTGCTGCTGGTCGAGCTCGACGGGGACGAGCGGCACGTGGAGGCGGAGCTGGAGCGGGTGGAGGCGCTCTTGGAGGCGAGCGGGGCCCGCTGGCGGCGGGCGCGCGACGAGGCCGAGCGCGAGGCGCTCTGGCTGGGCCGCCGGGCGGCCACCAACCGCCGCGGCTGGTCGGAGGACGTGGCGGTGCCGCCGTCGCGGCTGGTGGAGATGATGCGGCGGGTGGAGGCGATCGCGGCCGGGCACGGGCTGGAGATCCTGACGGTGGCGCACGCGGGCGACGGGAACCTGCATCCGCTGCTCACCTTCGACCCGGCCGACCCGGAGTCGGTGCGGCGGATGCACGCCGCCGACGACGCCATCCTGGCGGCCTGCGTGGAGCTGGGCGGCTCCATCACGGGCGAGCACGGGGTGGGCGTCGACAAGCTGCCCAACCTGGGGCGGATGTACGCGGCGGTGGAGCTGGAGCGGATGGCGCGGGTGAAGCGGGCCTTCGACCCGGAGGAGCGGCTGAACCCGGGCAAGGCGGTGCCCGACGTCGAGGGGCTGGAACGGATCCGGCGGGGGCTCTGGCCGGGGCGGGCGCCGCTGGAGGCGTCGGCGCTCTCGCGGCGGCTGCGGGCGGCGGCGGAGCGGCGGCGGGCGGGCGGGCTGCGGCTCCGCCTGGAGGGGGGCGGGCGGCTCTGGGCGGCGCTGGGGCTGGAGGCCGCGGAGGGGGCGGAGCCCTTCCGGGTGGAGGCGCCCGGGGGGATCGTGGTCGACCGCGAGAACCTGACGGTGGAGGCGGGAGTGGGCGTGACGCCGGCGGAGCTGGCGGAGGCGCTCCGGGCGGAGGGGCTTCGCTACCCGCCGGAGGAGGGCGAGGGGCCGGCCTCGACGCTGGGAGGCCACTTGGCCAGCGGCGTGGGCGGGCCGCGGGCGGCGCTGCGCGGCGGGCCGCGGGAGTGGACACTGGGGCTGGTGGTGGTGGACGGCGAGGGCGAGCGTCTCTGGCTGGGCGGGCGGAGCGTCAAGAACGTGGCGGGCTACGACCTGGTCCGGCTCTTCGTCGGCTCCTGGGGGCGGCTGGGCGCGGTGGAGCGGGCGGTGCTGCGCGTGGAGCCGCTGCCGGAGGTGCGGCGGAGCTGGTGGGTGGAGCGGCGGGCGGGGGCGGAGCCGCTCGCGCCGCGGCGGGTGGCGGAGCTGGGGCTGGCGGTGGCGGAGCTGCTGCCCGGGGAGGAGCCGGGCGGCGGGCGCGGGCTCTGGCTGGCCTGGGAGGGGCTGCAGGCCGAGGCGGAGGCGGCGGAGGCGCGCCTCCGCGAGGCGCTGGTCGAGGCGGGCTGGCTCGAGCCGGGGGAGCGGCCGGAGGAGCGCCCCTGGGAGGAGCTCTTGCCCCTCTGGCGGCGGGAGCGGCTCGCCCGCCTGGCCGCCGCCCTGGCCGTGCCCCCCGACCCCGCCCGCGCCGCGCTGGAGGAGCGCGTCGCCCGCGCCTTCGACCCGCTGGGGCTCTTCGCGGCGCCGCTCTGAGGCGTCCGCCCGCCGGCGCCCGTCGGGGATCGCCTTCCGGCCCTGTGGCGCGTGAAACGGCCTTTCACACTTGGTCGGGCTCCTTCGCCCCCTCCCGCCCGTTCCTGCCGGGCGGGCGGCCGGCTCGGCGCACCGGCCAGGGGTGGTGCCGGGCGCAGGCCGCGCGGACGGGCCGGCTGCCGGACGGCCCCCGGTCGGCCCGGGGGCTCAGGTGGGCCGGACCGCCCCGCGCAGGCCGGCGGCCAGCTCCTCGGGCGTCCAGATCATGGTCGACTCCTGGTAGAGGTGCTGGAGGCTGGAGATGTCGCTGGCGCCGGGGCGCGGCGCCAGGTAGAGCCGCGGCGAGAGGCGCAGGTGGAGCCAGAAGACGTCCCGCTCCCCCGCGGAGGGGAAGAAGGCCAAGTTGAAGCTGGAGAGACCCCGCCCGGCCAGGAAGCGGAGCGCCCGGACCAGGCCCTCCGCCAGCTCCTGCTCCAGCGCGTTGCCGGCGGTTGCTCCCGCTCCGGGGCTTCCGCGGCCAGTGCGTTTGCAGTCATCCCGGTCAGAGACGGTGGCCGCAGTCGGCCACGGCGGGCCGGTTGCCGACGGCTCCAGCCACACGCCCGGCGCCCTGGGCGACGGAAGGGATAGATAGAATGAAAGCCGGTGGTGCCGATGCGCTACGTCGTCGTTCTGGAACGTTCGGACGCCGAATGGTTCGCCTACGTGCCGAGCCTGCCGGGCTGTACAAGCTCCGGGCGCACACAGGGCGAGGCGCTGGAAAACATCAAGCAAGCGATCCAGCTCACGCTCGAATACCGCAAGGAGCATGGATTGGACATCCCGCCCGGGAGGGAGTCGCTCGCCGAGGTGGAAGTGTAGGTGCCGCCGCTGCCGCGACGGACGGCCTCTGAATTGCGCCGAGCGCTTCATCGTCTCGGCTTCGTCGAGGACCGGCAGCGCGGCTCCCACCTCATCCTGCGCTACACGTCGCTGGCGATCGGGCGGACGCGCATGCGGCAACACCTGCTGCGAAGGAAGCCGGACGGTCGTCGCCCGCCCGCGGCGGGCGCGCGCCTCAGGATGCTCCCGTATCGGCGCCGCCGGAAAGGCCCCGACCCTCCCCCTCCCCGGGCGCCATGCCCGCCAGCCGCCGCCGTTCCGCGGCGGGCAGGCTCCCCCACGAGCGGGCGAGCCAGCTCACCCCCGCCAGGAAGGCGTGCGCCTCGTCCGCGCGGGGGTCGACGCGGCGGAGCAGCTCGCGGAAGGCGGGCGAGTGGTCGAGGTGGAAGACGTGCGCCAGCTCGTGCGCGACGACCGACTCCAGCACCCAGGAAGGCATCCTGAGCAGGATGGCGTTGAGGCGGACGGTCCGGGTGGCGGCGCTGTAGCTCCCCCAGCGGGCGGACTGGGTGGTGACGAAGAGGACCTGGCGGACGGCCGGCGGCTCGGGGAAGCGGGCGGCGACGCGCCGAGCCAGCGCGAGCGCGTCGGTCTGGCCGTTGATCCGGCGTGCCTCGACGCGGCGAAGCAGCTTCCTCGCGAGATCGCGGACGACGGGCTCGAGCACGTCGTCGGGGACGGCCGCGGGCGCGCTGACGCGGAGCTCCGAGCCGGCCAGGCGCGCGTTGACGTTCTTGACCGCCTTCCTCTGGATCACGACGTGGAGCCGCGTTCCGTCGACGTCGAGCGTGAGTTCGCGGGAGCGGGGGGTTCCCGGCTTCATGGCCGCCTCCTTCGTCGCCGTCGCCGGTCCCCGGGGGGTCCGCCCCCCGGGGACCCGCGCCCTCGGGAGCGCGCCGGCGGTCCCGGACAAGGTTGCTTCACGTGCAACCGGCTCGTCCATTGTAGCGAGGAAGCGACCGGCAGGCGGACTCCGTCAGACTTGCATCTTCCTAAGACTCAGTCTATACTCGGACTCAGTCAACGCTCCCCTGCGGAAGCGGCGACGGAAAGGGGTGGTATGTCGCATGACCGACACGAGAAGTGCAGCCGTCTCCATCGGACCCGAAGCCCGCGAAGCGCTGGTCCAGGAGCTCCAGGAGCTCTCCCTCTCCCTGCGCGGCCAGCAGCTGGCGACCAAAGTGGCGCACTGGAACGTCAAGGGGCAGAACTTCCTGGAGATCCACGAGCTGTTGGATCAGGTGGCCTCCCATCTGGAAGAGGGCGTCGACCTGCTGGCCGAACGCGCCGTCCAACTGGGCGGGAGCGCCCGGGGAACCGCCGCGGAGGTGGCCGAGGTATGGGAGGCGCCCGGTGGCGGCTCCCCGTCGGAGTCCGCCGGTGAGCGGACCTCCTCCAGGTGGATCGGCTGGGTGGCGGATGGCCTCAGGAAGGTGACGGCCAGACTCTATGCGGGCATCGAGCTCGCCGCGAAGTCCGGCGATCCCGTCACGGCCGACCTGCTGACCCAACTCGCGCGCCAGGCGGACAAGGACCTCTGGTTCCTGGCGGCCCACCTCGAAACGGCTGACTGACGTCGTGGCAGAGCTTCTTCCGGGGAGGCGGCTGGCGTGGATCCGACGCAGGAGCAGGCGATCAAGCTCTTGCAGAGGCGGGGACTGCGCGTCACCGCCCAGCGCGGCAGGAGGCGGCGACCCCGGAGCGTCTCGGGGACTGAACCGTGGTGCGGGCAGGAGCGCACGGCCCCGCCCGCGTACGTTTCCCTGTGGGCAGCGGCGGTGACGGGTCGGTGGGGGGAGCGAAGGTGGCTGGAGAGCGGATCCTCGTCCTGAACGGCCCCAATCTCAACCTTCTCGGGCGGCGGGAGCCCGCCATCTACGGCCACGAGACGCTCGAGGACATCCGCCGGCGACTCGAACGGCGCGCCGCGCAGCTCGACTGCAGGCTCGCCTTCGAGCAGTGGAACGGCGAGGGCGAGATGGTCGAAGCCATCCACCGCTGCCTCGACCGCCAGGAAGGGGTGGTGCTCAACCCCGGCGCCCTGGCGCACTACAGCATCGCGCTGCGCGACGCCATCCGCTCGGTCGGGCTTCCTGTGGTCGAGGTGCACCTCTCCAACATCTACGCCCGCGAGGAGTTCCGCCATCACTCGGTGATCGCGCCCGTCGCCCTGGGTACCGTCACCGGCCTCGGTCCGCTGGGTTACGAGTTGGCCCTGGAGGCGCTGGTCGACTTCCTGCGCCGGGGGGACCAGCCCTCGACGAGCTGACCCGGCGCCTGCCTCGGCTCCGTCCCGGTCGGCGTCCCGAGCGGTCCCCTCCTCGTCCGTCCCGCGATGCCCGCGGTGCGCGCCTCTTCCCGGGGGCCGTGGAAGCCCCCCGGCACCGACCGCCTCAGGCCTGCCTCTCCCCGCCGCCGCCGTCGCCAGGCTGCCCGTCGCGGCGGCCGTCCGGCGGCCTCGGGGCCGCAGGGCGAGGGATGGCGGCGACGGCGAGGCGATCCGCCTTCTCGTTGAGCGGGTCGCCGGCGTGACCGTGCACCTTCTCCCAGCTGACCCGGCGCTCGGCGGCGAGCCGGCGGAGCTCGCGCCAGAGGTCCTGGTTCTCGACCGGCTGGCCCTTGCTGTTCCTCCATCCCCGCCGTTCCCAGCCCGAAAACCAGTCCTGCAGGAAGGCGTTGACCACGTAGGCGGAATCGCTGCGGACCCGGACGCGGCTGCCGGGCGGGGTGTGGCGGAGCGCCTCGATGGCGGCCGTCAGCTCCATCCGGTTGTTGGTGGTGGCGGGGTGGCCGCCGGAGAGGCAGGTGCCGTCGGTGAAGACGGCCGCCCAGCCCCCGGGCTGCCCTCCGGGCGCCTGGTTGTTGGAGCAGGCGCCGTCGGTGTAGACGACATACTCGGCCGCTTCGTCCATAGCTTCCCCCCAGGGTGGTTCTCGCGCCCGGGCTCGCAGTCGCCCGCTCGCGACCCCCGAAGCTATCTTTGTCACCGCGCGCGTCCGCCCCTCCCGCCGCCTGCTCGGCCGCCCCGCCCCCGCCCCGCGCTCGGCCGGAGGCCGGAAGGAGGCGGGAAGGGGACGCGCCAACTCCCCCTTCGGGAGGTGTCCTGCGTTGCGGGTGGCCATCCTCGGGGCGGGCGCCATCGGCGGCTGCCTGGCGGCGGCGCTCCACCGCGCCGGCGAGGAGGTGCTCTTCCTGGTCCGGCCGGGCCAGGCGAGGGCGTACGGAGGCCGGTTGCGGGTGGAGGCGCCGGAAGGGGTGACGGAGGTCGAGGCCCGCTTCCTCGAGCCGGGCGACGCCCTGCCCGAGCCGGACTGGCTGGTGGTGGCGGTCAAGTCCTACGCCACCGCGGAGGCGATCCGCAGCTGGCAGGAAGCCCTGCCCGCCTCCACCTCCATCCTCTCGCCGCAGAACGGGATCGAGAACGAGGCCGTGCTGGGCGAGCTGCTGGGGCGGGAGCGGCTCTTCCCGGCGGTGGTCTACGGCCCCGCGCAGAAGCTGGAGGACGGGCGCATCCGCCAGGGCGGGCCGCTGCGCCTGACGGCCGGCCTGCCGCCCGAGCTTCCGGCCGCCCTGCGGCCGCGGGCGGAGGGGCGCCTGACGGCCCTCCAGACGGCGCTGGGCCGCGGCGGGATTCCGCTCACCGTCAGCTCGGAGATCATGGCCGTCAAGTGGGCGAAGCTGGTCTGGAACGCCGTCTGGAACCCGATGACCGCCCTGGCGGAGCGCGAGATCGGCGCGGTCCTGGAGGAGCCCGGCGCGCGGGCGGTGGCGGTGGCCGGCATGGGCGAGGTGGTGGCGGTGGCGGAGGCGGAGGGCTACCACCTGGCCGAGAGCATCATCTCCGACGGCCTGGCGCTCTCGCGGGCCATGGCCGACCAGCCCACCTCCATGCTGGCCGACCTGCGCGCCCGTCGCCGGCTGGAGCTGGAGCTGGTGGAGTCGGTGGTCCGGCGGGCGCAGCGGCACGAGCTGGCGACGCCGGTCCTCTCCACCCTGGCCGCCCTCCTCCGGCTCCGTCACCCGGACTTGGTCGGCGGACCGGCAGGCTGAGAGGAAGACGGAGAGAAAGAGGCCGGCGCCGGGCACCATCGCTCCCCCAGCGGCTGCAGGCGGGGCGGGGTGGGCCCCAGCTCCCGCAGGTGCCGGAGCAGCGCCTCGCCCCCTTCGGGAGGAAGGAGGAGCGTGGCGCGGACCACTTCCTCGTAGACAGGGGCTTCCAGGCGGGCGCCGGCCCGTTCGGCCAGGGCCACCAGCCGGTCCCAGACGGGGTAGGCCGCCTCCAGCGCGTACGCGGGGCGCGGGAGCAGGAGCCGGACGGGGGCGGCCGCCAGAGCTTCCTCGGCCGCGCGGCGGTAGGCGCGCACCAGCCCGGGGGCGCCCAGCAGGATGCCGCCGAAGTGGCGGCTGATCACCAGCACCACCCGCTCCAGCCCGTGCTGCCGGAGCGCCGCCAGCGCCGGGCGGCCCGCGGTGCCGCCGGGCTCGCCGTCGTCGGAGGCGTGCTCGGCCGGCCGGCCTTCCTCCTCGACGCGCCAGGCGACCGCGTGATGGCGGGCGTCGGGCAGGTGCCGCCGGCGCTCCAGCCAGAAGGCCCGGGCCTCCGCCGGCGTGGCCGCGGGCGCCACCGCCGCCACGAAGCGGGACCGTTTCACCTCGATCGCCGCCTCGGCGGGGCCGGCCAGCACCAGGCGACCTCCCGCCCCGCGGCCGGGTTCGAGCCCTTGTCCCGACATGATCGCCCTCCCCGCCGGGCAGTGTAGCACCGTCGGCGAAGAGGGCCCGGAGGTGGCAACGCGATGGCGGAGCACGTCGTGCCGCACGTGACGGAGCCGGAGGTGGGCGGGCCGGTCCCGCCTCCCCGGATCGCCCTGGCCCTGGGTTCAGGCTCGATCCGCGGCGGCGCCCACCTCGGCGTCCTCCAGGTGCTGGAAGAACACGGCCTCGAACCCGACCTGGTGACCGGCTCCAGCGCCGGTGCCCTGGTGGGCGCACTCTGGGCCGGCGGCCTGGACGCCCGCCAGGTGGAGGAACGGCTCCGGCGGCTCGCGCCGGTCCAGCTCCTGGACATGAGCCGCAACCCGCTGGACCTGGCCTACATCGGCTCCCGGGTGCTCCTCGAGGCGCTGGGCGTCCAGAGCCGCTGGATGCGGCCCAGCCCCAGCGGCCTGGCCACCGGCCTGCGCTTCGAACGCTGGTTGCGGGAGAACCTGCCGGTGCTCCGCTTCGAGGAGCTGCCCCGCCGCCTGGCGGTGGTGGCCTGCGACCTCCTGGCCGGGACGACGGTGGTCCTGACCGGCCGCCGCTGGCTGGTCGCGCCGGCCGGGGGGAGAGGGGGAAGATGGGGAAGAGGGGGGAGCCCGGCGGGCGCGGAGGGGGCGCTCCCCGATCAGCACGAGCTGGTCGCCGCCAGCGACGTGGCGGCCGCCGTCCGCGCCTCCAGCTCCATCCCCTGGCTCTACACCCCCAAGCGGCTGGGCGGGCGGGTGCTGGTGGACGGCGGCGTCGGCGAGCCCGTGCCCGCTCCGGCGGCGCGACTCCTGGGCGCCCGCCTCGTCATCGCCGTCGACCTGGGGAGCGTCTCCGAGCCGCCGGGGGAGGTGCGGGGCATCGCGCGCATCCTCGGGCGGAGCGCCGAGGTGGCCGGCCGTCACCTGGCCCGCTGGCAGCTGGCCGCCACCGCCGACCTGGTGCTGCGACCCGCCCTGCCCCGGGCGGGCCTGACCGAGGTGGAGGCGCTTCCGGCCATGGTGGAGGCGGGCCGCGCGGAGGCGGAACGCCGCCTGCCCGAGATCGAGGCGCTCTTCCGCCGTGCCCGGCGGATGCGCCTCTGACGGGCGCTCAGCTGCCGGCCCCGCGGAGCTGGAGCTGCCGGAGGAGCGCCTCGATGGCGGGATCGCCGGGGCGGAGCCGGTCGGCCTGCTCGGCCTGGGCGAGCGCTTCCCTGGGGCGCCCGCTGGCCGCCAGCGCCTGGGCGTAGAGGAAGTGGGCGTCGGCCTCCTCCGGCCGGGACCAGGCGGCACCCTCGAAGGCCTGGGCGGCGGTCACCGGGTCCTGGGCGTGGAGGGCCGCCTCGCCGTACCGGTAGAAGAAGTCGTAGTAGGCCGGCCGTTGGCCCGCGGGGACCAGCGCCCGGGTCGCCGCCAGCACCGGCGCCCCGGCAGCGGGCAGGAAGAGGGGGAGGAGCGGCGCCACGGCGACGGCGGCGGCCACCGCCATGGCGGCCCAGGCCAGCGGGGCCGGGCGGTCCCCCGGCCGGCCCATGGCCAGGCCCAGGAGGATGCCGGCCAGCAGGCCGCCCACGTGGGCCCAGTTGTCGATGTTGGGGACGATCAGGCCGTAGCCCAGGATGACCAGGATCCAGACCGCCATGGGCGTCAGCATCTGCCGGCGCACGGCCGGGGTGGCCGACCAGAGCGCCACCAGGATGGCGCCCAGGAGCGCCATGATGGCGCCGCTGGCGCCGACCGCCAGGCTGACCGCCGGCAGCCCGACCAGCCCGGCCAGCCCCGCCGCCACACCGCCCGCCAGGTAGATCAGAAGGGTGCGCGCATGGCCGTAGGCGCCTTCCGCCAGCGGCCCCACCTGCAGGAGCGCGAAGCCGTTGAGCAGCAGGTGGATCCAGCTCCCGTGCAGCCAGGCGTAGGTGAAGAGGCGCCACGGCTGCCCGAGGACGATGAGCGCGTTGAGGCGCGCCCCCCAGTCCAGGAGGACGGACTGGGAGAACGGGTCGCTCCGGACGCCCTCGGCCATTCCCACGGCCGCCATCAGCCCCAGGAGGAGCGTCGTCACCCAGGGGTTGGCCGAGCTCCCCGGCACCGCGAGCCAGCGGCCGAGCCCTCTGCGGCGCTCCGGCGGCGCCTCCTCGATGCGCCGGCGTTCCTCCGGGCCGATGGGCGCGAAGCGGCCGAGCGCCGGGTGGCGCGCGGCCACGGCGGGCCCCCGGATCTCCTGCCGGCCGGGGTCGACCACCGCCAGCTGGACGCTCCACCCCCGTTCCGACAGGAAGGGGCCCGCCGCCAAGGCGGCCGGCCTCCCCGGCTCCGTCACCGCCACCCCCAGCGCCTCCACCCCGCGGCCCGACCAGCTGCGCAGGCCGCGGGCCCAGCCGGCCAGCGCCTGCAGCGCCTCCTCCAGCCGCTCCCGGTCGGTGGCCACCGCCGGCGGGAGGAGCGCCAGGAGGTCGAGGCGCCCCCACCGCTCCCGGATCAGGACGCGGTCGGCCAGCTCGGCCAGACGGGGCGGGACGCCCTGCGCCCACTCGTACCCCTCTTCGACGATGAGGCGCTCGCCCGCCGCCTCCAGATAGATCCCGGCCGTATCCGGGCCCTCGGACACCCTGCGACCCCCTCGCCGTGAACTCTACCATCTCCGCCTCGCCGGCCGGCAGACGGTGGAGCCCGCGCCCTGCGGCCGGCCCGATCGACTCGACGGCGGCGGAGCGGGGAGGGCCGGGATCCGGGGCCGGAAGAGGCTAGAATCGAACCGAGAGAGCACCCGGTGCGCCGCACCGCCCGCCGTCTCCGGGCCGGGCGGCGTCCCGGGCGGGGGGATGGGCGAGACGAGCGAGAACGAGCGTCCGGAAGAGGAGGACGACCTCCTCCGGCGGCGGGCCGACCGGAAGGACTTCTTCAAGATCCTCTTCGGCTCGCTGGTCCAGACGGTGGACAACTTCGCCCGCCACGCCGGCGTCGGCGAGGAGGTCGAGCGGCAGGCGGCCGAGGTGGAGGCGCTGGCCACCGGCGGCCGCTGGACCCGGCTCCTGCCCTCGGCGGCGGTGCCGGACGCGCCCCACCTGCGCGTGGCCGAGGGTCGCGCGGTCTACGTGATGCGACCCCAGCCCGGAGGGCCGCCCCGCGCCCTCGAGGGCGTCTGCCCCGTCGACCGCCGCTTCGTCCAGTGGCTGGAGCGGGAGTCGCTCTTCCGCTGTCCGGCCTGCCAGGCCAGCTTCGGCCCGGAGGGGCTGCGCCTGGACGGCGCGGAGCCGCAACGCCTCCCCGAGCTGCGCTGCCGCGAGGAAGAGGGCTGGATCTACGTCCTCCTCCCCGAACAGGCCCCTTCCTGAGCCGCGCATTCGCTAGTAGGGCGGCTGCTGGATCCCCTTCAGCGCGGCCCACAGGTCGGGCGAGGCCAGGCCCAGCTGCCAGACGGCGACGCCGGCGAGGCGGTACTGCCGCACCAGGCCGACCCGCGCCTGCCAGGTGCGCGGCCCGTCCAGCCAGATCCGGACGCGGCTGCCCCCCTGCCGGTACTCCGCCAGGTAGAGGCCGGTGCGGGCGTCGTAGACCGGCTTCACCCCGTGCTGCGCCGCCAGCTTCCAGCCCTGGCTGGTGGAGACGGCGGCGGAGGTGAGCTTGGGTGCCCCGCCGCCGGGCGCGGGCGTCTCCGTCCAGACCCGGGTGTAAGAGGGCACGCCCAGGAGCAGCCGCGAGGCGGGGATCTGCCGGATCGCCTGGCGCAGCTGCGACTCCGTCCAGTCGACGGCGGCCACCGGTCCCGCCGCCGGCGCGCCGCTCCAGGTCTGGTCGTAGGCCATCAGCACCAGGAAGTCGGCCGCCGTGCCCAGCTCCGTGTGCTGGAAGAAGCCCGACCAGGTCGGGGAGCCGCCCAGGATGGCCACGTCCACGCTGACCGTCAGCCGCTGGGCGTGCGCGGGCGGGACCAGCTCCCGGACCAGCTGGGTGTAGAGCGGCCCGTCGGCGGGGAGGACGTTCTCGAAGTCCAGGTTGATCCCGTCCAGCCGGTAGAGCGCGGCCTGCTGCAGGAGCTGCGCGACGAACCGCTGCCGGGCGGCCGCGCTCTGCAGGAAGAGGTGCGTCCGCTGCGGGTCGAAGCCGTTGGTGGCCACCGCCCAGACCTGCATCCCCCGCCGGTGGGCGGCGTCGACGGCGCCCACCGAGCCCAGGCTGGTCACGTCGCCGGCGCCGTTGGCCAGCTCGAACCAGGTGGGGGCGAAGACGTTGGCGCCGGGCGCCGGCGGCGGGACGGCGCCGGGGAGGCCTTGCCGGGTGACGAGGCTGAAGGCCAGGTTGAGCCGCTCGCCCGGCGGGATCCGCGGCCCGTCGGCCGCTCCCGGCGCGCTTCCTGGCGGGTGCGGCGCCCACGCGGGCAGGGCGGCGGCCTGGCCGCCCCCGCCCGCCGCCTTGCCAGCCGCCTCGCCTGCCGCCGGCAGCGCCAGACCCGCCGGCCGGGCAGCCCGGGCCACCTGGCCGCCGCCCAGGCGGACGCGCCAGAGCGGGAGCCAGCCCAGGCGGCCCTGCGGATCCCTCACCTCGAGCCAGACCAGCGACTGGCGCAGGACCAGGAGCGGGGTGCCGGGCTTCAACCACGCGTAGGCGCCGCTTCGCCAGGAGGGGTGGGCGCGGAGCGGCACGTCGCCCGAGCCGCGCACGTGGCCGCCGCCGTAGGCGGCGCCGGCGGGGTCGGCCACCACCGTCCGCGACGCCGGGACCCAGGCCAGGGGCGCTCCGTAGAGCCGTTGCAGGAGCGCCAGCTCCATCCACGGCCGGCCGTCGTGCATCACCACCGGGAAGCGGAGGGGAAGACGGTAGACGGCGTCGCTCCGGGTGACGATCACCTGGCCCGAGGCGGCGTCCCAGACCAGGTGCGGGTCGAGGTGGCTCCGCACCCACTCCAGCGGCAGGAAGACCTGCGCCTGGCCGCCGCTTCCCACCACCCAGGGGCGCTGGGAGGAGAGGCGGTCGCCCTGGACGAGCACGGCGCCGCCGGAGGGCGACCAGGCCAGGCGGGGAAGCGGCCAGGTGAGCCAGCCGGCCAGGACGAGGACGGGCACGGCCAGGAGAGACCACGCGCGGCGCCGCGGCCAGGGCCGCCGGAGCGATCGGGGACGCGGAGCGGGCTGAGCGGTTCCCAGTGACGAGCTCATGCCCCGTTCTTCGCCTCCGCCCGCCCCGACCCTCCCCGGGGCGGCGGGCGACGCCTCCCCGGGAGGTCCCGGGAGGTCGCCGGGACGGCGCGGGAGCGCGGGGAGGAGCGGCTGCGGCCGGGGACGAAGCGAGGCGGGGAGGGGGAGGCGAGACGATGGCCGGCCCGGAGAGCCTCTACCTGCTGCTGGCGGGCGCTCTGGCGCTCCTGACCTGGCTCTCGCTGCGCCTTCCCGCGGCGGGCCGAGGGGTCGCGCCGCCTTCACGGGGGGAGGGAGGGGCCATGCAGAAGAGGGGCGTCGAGGCCGGCCTCCGCGGGCGCCCGGGGCGGGTCCTGCTTCCTCCCGGGCCGGGGCGGCCCGGCCTCGTCCGCCTGGAAGGCAGCGACGAGATCTGGAGCGCCGCCTCGGAGAAGGAGGAAGCGTTCCACCCCGGCGACCGCGTCCGCGTGGTGGGACGCGCCGGTGGCCTCCTGCTGGTGGAGGCCGCTCCCGGCGATGCGCTCAGCGGTCCCGCCGAGCCGGCTCCACGTTGACCGACTTGCCGCGGATCTGGTTGTCCCGCATGGCACGCAGCACCCGCGCGGCGTGCTCCTCGGGCACCTCCACGAAGGTGAAGCGGTCGTAGATGTCGATGCGGCCGATGACGCTGCCGGGGATGCCCGACTCGCCGGCGATGGCGCCCACGATGTCGCCGGGCCGGACGCGGTCGCGCCGGCCGATGTCGATGAAGAGGCGGACCATGCCCGGCTCCGCGCCGGTATCGCCGAAGTCGGCGGGTCCGGACGGCTCCTCCTCGGCGAGGGCGCCGGAACGGGCGCCGGTGTCGAGCATCCGCAGCAGGTGGGCGACCACCTGTTCGCTCTCGTACTGTTCCAGGAGCTCGTGGGCGATGCGGGCGTAGGGCGCCAGATCCGGCTCCGCCTCCGGCACGGCCTGGGCCTCTTCCTCCTCGGGCGCTCCCTCGCCCGCCTCCAGCGCGTCGAGGACGCGCTCGGCCAGGGCGCGGAAGTGGCGCTCGCGCACCTCGGCCACCGTGGGCACGGCGCGGCGCTCGATGCGCGCGCGGGTGAGCCGCTCGATCAGGCGGAGGAGGCTCCGCTCCCGCGGGGTGACGAAGGTGATGGCGACCCCGCTCCGGCCCGCCCGTGCCGTCCGGCCGACGCGGTGGACGTAGACCTCCGGGTCCTGCGGGATGTCGTAGTTGAAGACGTAGTCGACGCCCTCGATGTCCAGGCCGCGGGCGGCCACGTCCGTGGCCACGAGGATCTCCAGCTGGCCCGAGCGGAACTGGGCCATCACCCGGTCGCGCTCCCGCTGGCTGAGGTCGCCGTGGAGCGCCTGGGCGGAGTAGCCGCGCTCCTGCAGGTGGTCCGCCAGCTCGTCGACGCCCCGCTTGGTCCGGCAGAAGACCAGCGCCATCCCCGGGTCTTCCACGTCGACGAAGCGGCAGAGCGCCTCCAGCTTCTCCCGGTCGCGCACCTCCACCCAGTACTGCTCGACGACGGGGACCGTCAGCGTCGTCCCCGCCACCCGCACGCGCGCCGGATCGCGCAGGAAGCGCCGCGCCAGCCGCTCCACCGGCTCGGGCACGGTGGCCGAGAAGAGCATCGTCTGGTGCTCCGGCGGCGTCTCGGCCAGGATCGCCTCCACGTCGTCGATGAAGCCCATGTCCAGCATCTCGTCCGCCTCGTCCAGCACCAGGAAGCGGACCGCGTCCAGCGAGAGCGTTCCCCGCCGCAGGTGGTCCAGGAGCCGCCCGGGGGTGCCCACCACGATCGGCGGCCCCTGGCGGAGCGCGTGGATCTGGCGTTCGATGGCCTGGCCGCCGTAGACTGGCAGGGCACGGGCGGGAAGGAAGCGGCCGATGCGCGTCAGCTCTTCGGCCACCTGGATGGCCAGCTCGCGGGTGGGGCAGAGGATGAGCGCCTGAACCGGGCGGTTCGGCTCCAGCCGCTGGAGGATGGGGATGCCGTAGGCGGCGGTCTTGCCGGTGCCCGTCTGCGCCTGGCCGATCAGGTCGCGCCCCTCCAGGGCGATGGGCAGTGCCTCGGACTGGATCGGCGTGGGCGTCTCGAAGCCCATCGCCGTGATGCCCTGCACCAGCTCGGGCTTGAGGTGGAGTTCGGAGAAACTTCCAATGGCCACGGGGGCGCAACCTCCCCATCGAGATGAACGTGCCGGCCTCCCGCGGGAGCCCGACACCTGTATGCATTCACACTAGCAGTTACCGGTCTCGCCCGCCAGATCCAAGGCCGGGCGGTGCCCGAGGAGGTCCGACGGATTGAGTCCGGAGAGCGAGGAGCGGGCCCGGGAACGCCCCTGGCCAGCCCGGCTCCTGAGGAACGTGGCGCTGATCGCCCACGTCGACCACGGCAAGACCACGCTGGTGGACGCGATCCTCCGCCAGACCGGCGCATTCCGCGAGAACCAGGCGCCGGTGGAGCGGATCCTGGACTCCAACGAGCTGGAACGCGAGCGCGGGATCACCATCCTGGCCAAGAACACCGCGGTCTTCTACAGCGGGCACAAGATCAACCTCGTCGACACGCCCGGCCACGCCGACTTCGGCGGCGAGGTGGAGCGGGTCCTGGGCATGGTGGACGGCGCGCTCGTCCTGGTCGACGCGGCGGAGGGGGTCATGCCCCAGACCCGCTTCGTGGTGGAAAAGGCGCTCAAGGCCCGCCTCCGCCTGATCCTGGTGGTCAACAAGATCGACCGGGCCGGCGCCGACCCCGCACGGGTGATCGACCAGGTGCTGGACCTCCTGATCGCCCTCGGCGCCGACGAGGAGTCGGTGCTGGAGCTGCCCGTCCTCTACGCGGCGGGTCGGCTGGGCGTCGTCCGGCGCGAGCCCCCGCGCCGGGACGCCGAGGGTCGCCTCCTGGAGGAGCTGCAGGGCGACGTGCAGCCGCTCCTGGAGACCATCCTGGAGCGCGTGCCGCCGCCTTCGGGCGACCCCGACGCGCCGCTCCAGCTGCTGGTCACCAGCCTCGACCGGGACGAGTACCTGGGACGCCTGGCCATCGGCCGGATCGCCAACGGCCGCCTCCGGGACGGGCAGGGCGTGGCCGTGGTGCGCGGTCGCTCCGGCCACCCGCCGCGGCCCGGACGCGTCCAGCCGCTCTTCACCTTCGGCAGCCTCCGCCGGCTGAGGGCCGGGGAGGCGGAGGCGGGCGAGATCGTGGCACTGGCCGGCCTGGAAGGGGTGACGGTGGGGGAGACCGTCACCGACGCGCTGGAGCCGAAGCCGCTTCCTCCCCTCCAGGTGGACGAGCCGACCATGACCATGGTCTTCATGGTCAACACCAGCCCCTTCGCCGGCCGTGAGGGCACCTACCTCACCTCCCGCCACCTGGCGGAGCGCCTGGAACGCGAGCTGGAGCGGGACGCCGGCCTGATGGTGGAGCCGGGCGGACAGCCGGACCGCTGGCGGGTCTCGGGCCGGGGGGAGCTCCACCTCTCCGTGCTGATCGAGACCATGCGCCGGGAGGGATACGAATTCGCCGTCTCGCGCCCCGAGGTGATCTGGCGCGAGCGTGACGGGCGGCGCGAGGAGCCGCTCGAGCTCCTGGTGATGGACCTGCCCGACGACGCGGTCGGCCCCGTGCTGGAGGCGCTCGGTCCCCGCCGGGGCGAGATGCGGGCGATGACCCCGTCGGGACAGGGAAGGAGCCGCCTGGAGTTCCTCGTCCCCTCCCGCGGGCTGCTCGGCTTCGACAGCCAGTTCGCCACGCTCACGCGCGGCTACGGCGTCGCCTCCCACACCTTCTATGGCTACGGAGCCGATCGCGGCTCGATTCCGCTCCGCAGCCGCGGCAGCCTGGTCGCCTGGGAGCAGGGGGTGACCACCGCCTACGCGCTGGCCAACGCCGAGCAGCGGGGGACGCTCTTCGTCGGTCCGGGCGTCGAGGTCTACGAGGGGCAGATCGTGGGCGAGAACGCGCGCGAGGGCGACCTGGACATCAACGTCTGCAAGGAGAAACACCTGACGAACATGCGTTCGTCAACCGCCGACGTCGCCGTCCGCCTGGCGCCGCCGCGCCAGCTGACGCTGGAGGAGGCGCTCGAGTTCATCCGCGAGGACGAGCTGGTGGAGGTGACGCCGCGGGCCATCCGGCTGCGCAAGGCGATCCTCGACCGGGAGGAACGGGCGCGGTTGCGCAGCGGCCATGTGAGCCGGATGGAGGCGGGTCGTCGGCGCTGAGGCGGGCGAGTCCGGCGCCGCCGCTCGGCCCGCCGCCGGGCGGAGAAGGCTATGGCTGCGGCCTGCGAGTCGTGAGGACGCTCCAGGCGTACCGCTTCGCGCTGGATCCTTCTCCTCGCGCGGCCGGGGCGCTGGCGTCGCACGTCGGCGCGCGGCGCTTCGCCTTCAACTGGGGCCTTGCTCGCGTGAAGGAGCGCCTGGATGCCCGCCGCCGGGGCGAGAATGTGGAGGTGCCCCGGACGCTCCCGGCGCTCCGGCGAGAGTGGCCCGGAGACGCGAAACGCCCGCGGACGGGGTGCAAGACCTGCGCCTGCGCAGACGGTCCCGGAGGAAGCGGGAAGCCGGCGGCGCGAGAGCGCGTAAGACCGGCGCCTCCCCCCGGTGATCTCGGCTTGGGCCCGCAGGGGCGACCTGGGCGCCGCGCCCGGACATACCGCCCCGGCCGCCGGGAAAGCTAGCGGCTGCGGACCGCCCGAGGCGGATCCGCAGGAGGTGTCTCTCGCATGGCGGAGGCGAAGGGCGGCCGGAACCTGAGGGACGAGGCGCGCCGGGAGGCGGAGAGGCGCGGGCGCCAAGGCGCGCCGGAGGAGGCGCGCCGGGCGGCGGCTCGGGACGCCTTGAGCGACGCGGACCTGCGCGCCGCGGCCACCAGCGAGCGTGGTGCCGCGGACGAGACGGCGCAGGCCGGGTGGGTCTCGAGCGCGGCCACCGACGCCGCCAGCGACGCGATCCACCCGGGGGCTCCGGGAACCAGCCGGCAGGCCTACCCGCGCTACGGCAACTCGCCCTACGACCGGGCCGGCAAGGCTGGCCAGGCCGCGGCGGAGGCCGACGAGGAGAACACCTAGGCGGCGGACGTCCCCGGGGCGCGCGTGCCCCGGGGCGTGACGCCGCCGGGACGCGCCCGGCCCGCGGGGTTCAGGCCCCGGTGACGACGGCCTGGGCGCGTTCCCACATCTCGTCCGGCAGTCGGAGCCCCGCCGCGGCCACGTTCTCCTCGACGTGTTCCGGCCGGCTGGCGCCGATCAGGGCGGCGCTCACCTCGGGCCGGCGGAGCACCCAGGCCAGCGAGAAGCGGGCCAGGCTGACGCCCGCCTCCGCGGCCAGCTGGCGGAGGCGTTCCGCCCGCTCCAGGGCGGCCGGCTCCAGGTAGCGGGCCATCACGCCCGCGCCCACCCGGGCAGCCCTGCTGCCGGCGGGCGGTTCGGCCCCGGGCCGGTACTTGCCGGTGAGGACCCCCTCGGCCAGCGGCGAATAGGCGACCACCCCGATCCCCTCGCGGGCGCAGAAGGGGAGGATCTCCTGCTCGATCTCGGGCGCCAGGAGGTTGTAGTGCGGCTGGTCGGCGGCCAGGCGCGCCCAGCCGTGGCGCTCCTGGATGGCCAGCGCCTCCGCCATCGCGAGCGCGCTCCACTCGCTGACGCCGGCGTAGAGGACCTTCCCCTGGCGCTGCATGTCCTCCAGCGCCCGGAGCGTCTCCTCCAGCGGCGTCTCCGGATCGAAGCGGTGGCAGTAGAAGAGGTCGACGTAGTCCACGCCCAGGCGGCGCAGGCTTCCTTCCAGCGATTCCATCAGGTGCTTGCGCGAGAGCCCGCGGTCGTTGGGCCCCTCGCCCACCGGCCAGAAGGCCTTGGTGGCCAGGACGTAGGAGGTGCGGGGGAGGTCCCGCAGCGCCTCGCCCAGCACCCGCTCCGCCTCGCCGTGCTGGTAGACGTCGGCGGTGTCGAAGAAGTTGACACCGAGGTCGTAGGCGCGGCGGATGCAGGCGATCGCCTGCTCGCGGCCGACGCTTCCTCCGTAGGTGAGCCAGGAGCCGAGGCCGATCTCGCTGACGCGCAGGCCGGTCCGGCCCAGGTGGCGGTACTCCATCGACGGCATGCCTCCCTGCGGGGCGGGCGTGCCCGGCTCTCCCGGGCGCTCCGCCCCCGGATCTCCCCCGGACCTCCCGGGGCAGGTCTCCAGCGTAGTCGTCGCCCGCCGCGCGTGCAAAGGGCGCCGGGACTAGTATGAAGGCAGGGGAGGGGAGAAGGACGGAGGAGGGGGGCAAGCCGCTGGCGGCGGAGCGGGTCGCCGGCGGATGGCAGCGTTACGGTCGCCAGATGATCTTGTCCGAGGTCGGCGTGGCCGGACAGGAGCGCCTGCGGCAGGCGTCCGTACTGGTGGTGGGGGCGGGCGGGCTGGGTTCGCCGGCCGCCCTCTACCTGGCTGCGGCAGGCGTCGGCCGGATCGGCGTGGTGGACGGCGACCGGGTGGAGCTCTCCAACCTGCACCGGCAGATCCTCCACGCCACGGCGGACCTGGGGCGTCCCAAGGCGGTCTCGGCGCAGGAGCGCCTCCGGGCCCTCAACCCGGAGGTGGAGGTGGAGATCCACCCCGTCCGGCTCACTTCGGCCAACGCCCTGGAGATCCTGGCCGGCTACGACCTGGTTGTCAACGGCTCGGACAACTTCCCCACCCGCTACCTCCTCAGCGACGCCTGCGTCCTGCTGGGCAAACCCTGGGTGGACGCCAGCGTCCTGCGCTGGGAGGGGCAGGTGACGGTCTTCCTGCCCGGCGGAGGCTGCTACCGCTGCCTCTTCCCGTCGCCGCCTCCCCCGGGGAGCGTGCCCAGCTGCGCCCAGGCCGGCGTGATGGGCGCCGTCACCGGCGTCCTCGGCAGCCTGGAGGCGGTGGAGGCGATCAAGCTTCTCCTGGGGGTCGGGCGGCCGCTCAGCTCTCGCCTCCTCCTCTACGACGGCCTCGAGGGCGACTTCCAGGAACTCGCCTGGGCGCGGAACCCGGCCTGCCCCGCCTGCGGAGATCACCCGGAGCTGACCGGACTGATCGACTACGAGGCCTTCTGCGGGCTCGCGCCCGGCCCGGAGGAGGAGGGCGGGGCCCGCGCGCGCGACTCGTACGCCGAGGGCGCCGACGGCGCCAAGGGCGGGGAGGGCGAGGAGGAGGTCCCGTCGCTCGCCCCCGCCGAGGCCTGGCGCCTGCTCCGCCAGGAAGCGGCCCAGCTGGTGGACGTGCGCGAGCCATGGGAGTTCGCGCAGATGCGGATCCCGGGCGCGCGCTCGATCCCGCTGGGAGAGCTTCCTGGGCGGCTGGGGGAGCTGGAGCCGGGGCGGCCTCTTCTCGCCGTCTGCCTGGCCGGGCCGAGGAGCGCCGAGGCGGTCCGCCTCCTGCGCCGCCGCGGCTTCCGCCTCGCCTACAACCTCGAGGGCGGCCTCCTCGCCTGGGAGACGGAGCAGCTGCCGCTGGAGAGCGACGGGCCGTGAGCAGGCGGCAGGGGAGAGCGGTCCTCCACTGCGACGCCGACGCCTTCTTCGCCGCCGTCGAGGTGCTGGATCACCCCGAGCTGGCCGGGAAGCCGGTCATCGTGGGGGGCCTGGGCCCGCGCGGCGTGGTGGCCACCTGCTCCTACGAGGCGCGCCGCTACGGCGTCCACTCGGCCATGCCCATGGCGACGGCGCGGCGGCTCTGCCCGAAGGGGGTCTTCCTGCCGGGCCGGCACGAGCGGTACCGCGAGGTCTCCCGGCGTATGTTCGCCGTCTTCCAGCGCTTCAGCCCGGTGATCGAGCCGCTCAGCGTGGACGAGGCCTTCCTGGAGGTGCCGGCGGGGGAGGCCGAGGCGCTGGCGGTCGAGCTGCGCGCCCAGGTCCGGCGCGAGATCGGGCTTGCGGTCTCGGTGGGCGTGGGGCCGAACAAGCTGGTGGCCAAGATCGCCTCGGACCTGGCCAAGCCCGACGGCTTGCGCGTCGTCCGGCCGGAGGAGGTGCCCGGCTTCCTCGCGCCGCTACCGGTGCGGCGGCTCTGGGGGATCGGCCCGCGCACGGCCGAGAGGCTGGAGCGGGAGGGGATCCGGACCGTCGCCGACCTGCGCGCGCGGACGGAGGGCTGGTTCCGGGCGCGCTTCGGCCGCCGCGGCGAGCAGCTCCGGCGCTTCGCCCTGGGCGAGGACGACCGCCCGGTGGCGCCCGCCGGCGAGGCCAAGTCGATCGGTGAGGAAGAGACCTACCCCCGCGACCTGACCGACCGCGACCAGATCCTCCGCCGCCTGGCGTCCCTCAGCCAGGCGGTGGGCGCACGGCTCCGCGCCCTCCGGGTGGCGGGCCGCACCGTCACCCTCAAGCTGCGCACCGGCGACTACCGGACGCGCACCCGCAGCCGCACGCTCCCGCGGCCGGTCTCCGGCGACGACGAGATCTACCGGCAGGTACTCCCGCTCCTGGAACGGGCCTGGCAGGGCGAGCCGGTCCGCCTCCTGGGCGTCCAGCTCTCCGGACTGGAGGGCGAGGGCGGCCGCGGTGAGCAGCTGAGCCTGCTCCTCACCCCCGGGGCGGGCCGGGCCGGCGAGGCAGGCAGGTCGGAGAGCCTGTGGCGGACGGTGGACGCCCTGCGCGCGCGCTTCGGCCCGCGGGCGCTGGTCTGGGGCGCGGCGGAGGAATCGCGGTCCATCCGTCGTATGAAGCGGCAGCGACGAGAGGAGGGGTGAAGGTTGGCCACGGGTGAGCTGGAGATCACCTGGCTGGGCCACGCGGCGGTGCGGGTCCGGACACCGGGCGGCCGCCAGCTCCTGATCGACCCTTGGCTGGAGGGGAACCCCGCCTGTCCCGAGCCTTTCCGGGGCTGGCGCGAGGCGGATCTGGTGCTGGTCACCCACGGGCACTTCGATCATCTCGGCGATGCGGTGCGGTTGGGCCGCGAGAGCGGCGCGCCGGTGGTGGCGATCCACGAGGTGGCCACCTACCTGGGCGCCCAGGGACTTGCCAACGTGATCGGCATGAACAAGGGCGGCACGGTGGAGGCGGCGGGCCTCCGGGTGACCATGATCCCGGCGGAGCACTCGGGCGGCATCAGCGACGCCGACGGCCGGATCGTGGCCGGCGGCGCTGCGGCGGGCTTCGTCCTCACCCTGGAGGACGGGCGGCGCCTCCTGCACGCCGGCGACACGGCCCTCTTCTCCGACATGCGGCTGATCGGCGAGAGGCTCCGGCCGCAGATCGGCCTCCTGCCCATCGGCGACCTCTACACCATGGGCCCGGAGGAGGCGGCGGTGGCGGCGACCTGGCTGGGCCTCCAGGACGTGATCCCCATCCACTACGGCACCTTCCCGGCGCTGACGGGGACGGCGGAGGCCTTCCTGGAGGCGGCGGGACGGGTGCCTGGCCTGAGGGTCCACGTGCTGCGCCCCGGCGAGACCTACAAGGGTTGAGTTGGGAGGGGACGCCGCGTATTGTCATTACGTCGCGGCGCAGCGCGCGCCCCGCGCCGCGGGGCGCGGCTGCACAAGGCTCGGGAGGAGACGGAGAACCCGACCACCGATCCGAGGAGGGCACGGGATGGATCAGGAGATCTTCGACAAGCTGAAAGAAATCATCGTGGAGAACCTCGGTGTCGACGAGGAGAAGGTGACTCCGGACGCCTCCTTCGTGGAGGACCTGGGCGCCGACTCCCTCGATACCGTCGAATTGATCATGGCCTTCGAGGAAGCGTTCGGACTGGAGATCCCGGACGAGGACGCGGAGAAGATCTCCACCGTCCGTGACGCTGTCGACTACATCAAGGCCCACCAGGAGTAGGGCTGCTGCCCTCTCCGGAGCCGGTCGCCGGCGATCTCGGGCCGCAGGGAGGCAGCGCGGGTTGGGGGCCCCGGTAGGTCACCGGGGCCTTTTCCTGTTAGGCTGGGGGACGTGGACCGGCCGGAGCCGGTGACGTTGGGGGGAGAGCGGTTGCAGGGAGGTCCGGAGAACCCGACGGGGTCGGGAGGGGTCCGCTGGCGTGATCCCTTCCTGTGGAGCACGATGGTTCTCCTGCTGGTGGCGCTGGCGGGTGGCGTGTGGATCGCGCGGCTGCAGGGCGCCCAGGCTCAGCAGGCGGTAGGCAGCGTCGGCGGCAAGCCCATCACCCAGAGCGACCTGCTGCAGGCGCTGGCGGAGCAGCCCGGCGGCAGGCAGCAGCTGGCCGCCGCGGTCGACCAGATCATCTCGGAGCGGCTCGTCGACCAGGAAGCCCAGCGGAAAGGCATCCGGATCACCGACCAGGAGGTGGAGCGGCAGCTGGCGCAGACGCGCCAGCGCTTCGCCAGCGACCAGGCCTACCGGCAGGCGCTGGCCCAGGCCGGCATCACCGAGACGGTCCTGCGCCGGAACATCCGCATCAACCTGGAGCTGGAGAAGCTTCTGGGCGGCGACGTGCGCATCACCGACCAGCAGATGCGCGACTACTTCGCCCAGAACCACGACCAGTTCGACACGCCTGCGCAGGTGAAGGCGCGTCACATCCTGCTGCCCAGCCAGCAGGAGGCGGACCAGGTCCGCCGGCAGCTGGCGGCCGGCGGGGACTGGGGCGCGCTGGCCAAGCGGTACTCGCTGGACGCGGCCACCCGCGACAAGGGCGGGGAGCTGGGCTACGTCAGCCCGGGCACCCTCGATCCGGCGGCGGAGTCGGCCCTCTCCGCGCTCAAGCAGGGCGAGATCTCGCAACCCGTCCAGACGCAGGCCGGCTGGGAGATCCTCCAGGCGGAGGCGATCAAGCCCCCGGTGCCGGCGAAGTATGAGCAGGTGAAGGACCGGATCCACCAGATCCTGCTCGACCAGGCGGTCCAGCAGCGACTGCCCGGCTGGCTGGCGGACCTGAAGCAGAAGGCGAAGGCCACCAACAGCTACTCGGGCGCCTCCTAGCCGGGGCGGCCGGCCCCGGCGGCGCCCACCTGCCCTGGCCTGGGGGAGCCGCGGTTTGACAGCCGGGGGCGCCGATCCTACAGTTCTGGCGGGAGCAGCTGGCGACTGGTGTCGCTCGCGGTCTTCAAAACCGTCGTGGGGCACGGGCTGTCCCGGGTGGGTTCGATTCCCACATGCTCCCGCCATGGGATTTGACGGTTCGGTCAACCGGACCCGGATTGGTCCGCGGAGCGGCATCGGAGTGGGATGCCGCTCCCCGCGTAAGCTCCGCCCCCGAGCCGGAGAGGCTAGGCGGGCGGAGGTGAACGGGCCCGTGGGGGCGAAGCAGGATCAGCGATCCGAGGGCCGGAGGCCGCAGGCCGGAGCGGCGGCGCAGGCGAAGGCCGGTGCCAAGCCGGCGGCCGCGGCCGGCGGGAAGGGCAGGGCCAGGAAGGATCCTTTCGCGGGCGACGGCCCGCTGGCGCGTTTGAAGCTGGAGGTCGCCCGGGAACTGGGCCTGGAAGAGCGGGTCCGCTCCTCCGGCTGGGGTGGCCTGACGGCGGCGGAGACCGGCCGGCTGGGCGGATGGATGACCCGCCGGCTGAAGCGGGCGGAGAGCGGTGGGGAGAGCCGACGTGGAAGCGGGAGTGCTTCGTGAGCAGCTGGAAACCGGCCAGGAGCGTGCGCTGACCGCCTGGCTGGAGGCGGTCCGGATCGACGAGGCGGGAGAGCCGCTCTGGCCGGGCTGGCGCATGCGCAACTCGGCCGTCGGCTTCTACACGGCCGACGGCGAATGCGTCCTGGTCGGCCACCGCAATCCGCCCGCCGGCGCCCATCCGGTCTTCCTGCGCGGGGAGCGGGTGATCGGCCCCGTGGGCTACACGGTGGAGGCGCCGGCGCGGGTGAAGGGCGGCGCCGCCATCCTGCCCTACCGGAACCAGCGGACGGCCTTCCTCCCCGTGGAGTGGAGCGGGGAGGGGAACCAGGATCTGGAGAGCTTCGTCTTCCTCGTGATCCACCAGGCCTTCCATGCCTGGGCGGGGCGGCTGGGCGTCTCGGTCAACCCCGTCCAGCTGGAGGGAAGCGCGGCCTACCCGGTGGACGATGCGGCCAACAACGCCCTGGGCAACCTGGAGGGCCTTCTCCTGGCCGACGCCGTCCAGGGGGTCCAGGGGATGCCCCTGGAGCGCTGGGCCCGGGCCTTCGCCCTGGTCCGGCGCGAGCGCCGCGCCTGGATGGAGGACGAGACCGTCGCCTACGAACAGGCGATGGAGCTGCGCGAGGGGCCGGCCGGCTACGTGGAGTGGAAGGCGATGGAGCGGGTCCGGCAGGGCTACGAGCCCTCGGCCGTCTTCCGCGAGATCACCGGGCAGGCGGGCTACCTGCACGTGGCGGAGCTCCAGCTGAAGCGGCTGGAGGAGATGCGGCGGATCAACTACCTGGGGCGGGGAGCGCTGCGCCGCCGCTTCACCTACAGCGGGCTGGGGATGGCGCTGGTCCTGGAACGGCTGGAACCGGGCTGGCCGGGGCGGATCCTCCCGGGAGGTCCGAGCCTCGACGACCTGCTGGAGGAGCACGTGACCTTCGACGGGGGGGACGGCGACGAGGCGCTCCTCCGCCAGGTGGAGACGCGGTACGACTACGACCACCGCCTCCTGGCCGAGCACGACGCCGCCGACCTGCGCCGCCAGAGGAAGCAGGAGCTGGTCGACCTGGTGCTGCGCGCCCCCGGCACGCTTCTCATCTTCGACGTCTCCCGCCTCCGCCTGCTCTCGGCGACGCCGCCGACCGAGGGCGAGCGGATCCACGAGGGGCTGACGCTCTACACGCGCAGCGCCAGCTTCCGGTTCGACGGGGCGCGGCTGGAGGTGAGCGGGCGACCGCTGGTCCACGATCTCCGCGCCGGGCTGCTCGAGGTCAACGTCAGCGGTCGGGTCCGCCTCTTCGGCGACGAGGAGGAGCTGCCGCCGGGCCGGCCGGCCCTCTTCGAGGAGGGACTCCTCCTGCGCGTGGACGGCCTGGAGGTGGAGGCGGCGCGGGGCACCGTCCAGTCCAGCGGCGAGGCGCTCTACATCCGGCTGCTTCCCCCGCCCGAGGTGGCGTGAGGGGTGCTCTACTGCCCTGCCTGCGGAAGGCGCCTGCGCTGGCGCCTCCGGGCCCCCGACGACCGCCCGCGCCTGCGCTGCGAAGCCTGCGGCTACGTCTTCTACCTGGATCCCAAGGTGAGCGCCTGCGCCATCCCCGTTCGCGACGGGCGGCTCTACCTGCTGCGCCGCGCCATCGACCCGGGCCGCGGGCGATGGGTCTTCCCCGGCGGCTACCTGGAGCGGGGCGAGACGGTGGAGTCGGCCGCCCGCCGCGAGACGGAGGAGGAGGTCGGCCTGCGCGTGGAGCTGGAAGGCCTGGTGGGCGTCTACTCCTACGTGGACTCGGTGGTGGTGACGGTGGTGTACGCCGCCCGCGTCCTGGAGGGGGAGCCCCGGCCGGGCCCGGAGACCTTGGAGATCCGCACCTTCCTGCCCGAGGAGATCCCCTGGTCGGAGCTGGCCTTCGAGAGCACGGGGGAGGCGCTGCGCGACTGGCTCGGCGGCCGGGGGAGGCGGGGCGGTGCCTGAACGCGGGGTGGCGCACCGGCGAGGAGGAAGCCCTCCCGGGGGAGGGCTTCCTCCGCTTCGACGGGGGTCAGCGCCAGTCTTCGCCGCGGCCCTGCCGGTGGGCCATGACGTTCAGCTTCTCGACCCGCCGGTTGACCACGTCCCAGTCGATGTTCCTCATGAAGGCGTTCAGGTAGTCCTTGCGCGCCGTGCCGTAGTCGATGAAGTAGGCGTGCTCGTAGACGTCGAGCACCAGGAGGGGCGAGGCGTCCCAGACCCCCTCGGAGTGGATGTCGGTCAGGTAGTTGTGGAGCTTCCCGTCATCCCAGTCGAAGGCCAGGACGACCCAGCCGCGCGCGGACATGCCCAGCGCCAGGAACTCCTTCTGCCAGTTCTCGAAGGAGCCGAAGTCCTCGTTGATCAGCTGGAGGATGGGACCGCCGGGCTGCCCCGAGCCCTTCTTCAGGTTCCCGAAGTAGCCCTCGTGAAGACGGGCGCCGTTGGTGGCGAAGACCTCTTCCTTCTTCAGCTCCCGGACGAGGCTGTACGTGGCGTTGGCCTCGTCCAGGTTGACGCTTTTCATCTTCTCCTCGATCTCGTTGGTCTTGTTGACGTAGCCCTTGTAGAGGACGTCGAAGTGCTGGTCGATCTGCTTCTGGGAAAGCCCCTCGAGCTCCTGGGGCTTCAGGTTCTCCTTGAACTTGCGCGGCATCTTCATCCCTCCTGTGAGATGGGTGAGACGGATGACGACTCCTCCAGCCTTCCCTGCCTAAGGTTCTTACAGGGAAAAGCGCCGTTGACCGGGAACCATTATGGTCCTTGCTCCCAGGCGCTTGCAAACCGCCGGCGCTCCGCCCGCGCCCCCGCTGCGCAACCCATGCCGGATCGACGGAATCCTTGTCGTGGCAGGAAGCGTCCGGCGAAGGGCCAACTTCGCTCTGCGAGGAGGCGGTGCTCGTGGCCATCTACCTGACCGAGCGCGACGTGACCGAGATCCTCACCATGGAAGACGCCCTCCAGGCGGTGGAGGAAGCCTTCCGCGCCAAGGCGGAGGGCAGCGCCGACTGCCGCAACCGGGAGCGGCTGCGCGGCGAGGGGACGGTGCTCAGTGTCATGCCCGCCTCCCTCCCCGCCAGCGGCGTCATGGGCCTCAAGGCCTATGCCGGCGGCGCCGGCGGCACCCAGTTTGTGATCGTCCTCTTCGATGCCCGCACGGCCGAGCTGCTCGCCCTGATCGAGGCAGACCGGCTCGGGCAGATGCGGACCGGTGCCGCCTCCGGTCTGGCCACCCGCCTGATGGCGCGCCCCGAGGCCGACCAGCTGGCCGTCCTGGGAGCCGGCTGGCAGGCCCGCTCCCAGATCGAGGCGATCCTGGCGGTGCGGCCCATCCACATGGTCCGCATCTACTCGCCCAGCGGCGACCGCCGCGAGCGCCTGGCCGCCGAGGTGCGCGAGCGCTACGGCGTCGAGGCGGCGGCCGAAGAGAACGCCGAGGCGGCCGTGCGCGGCGCCGACGTGGTGGTCACGGTCACCACCGCCGCCGACCCGGTCCTCCTGGGCCGCTGGCTGAAGCCCGGCGCCCACGTCAACGCGGTCGGCTCCAACCGCAGGGAGCACGCCGAGGTGGACGCGGAGGCGCTGGAGCGCGCCGCGGTGGTGGCGGTGGACGACCGCGCCCAGGCGCGCCTCGAGGCCGGCGACTTCCACCGGGCCTTCGGCGAGGAGGGCGAGGGCTGGTCGCGCGTAGTGGAACTGGGGGAGATCCTGAGCGGCCGCCTTCCCGGCCGGCCCTCTCCCGACGCCATCACCCTCTTCGAGTCGCTGGGCCTGGGGGTGGAGGACGTGGCCACCGCCGCTCGCGTCTACCGGAAGGCGATGGCCCTGGGTGCGGGTCGCCGCCTCGACTGATCTCCTCACCGGCCTGCCCCCTCCGGCGCCCTGCCCGCCCGGCTACGACTGGCGCAGGTCCTCGGCCAGCGAATCCCAGGTCTCGCCGCCGATCACTGCCTGCTCCCTGTACTGGGGATGGACGCTCTCGACCACGACCCGCCCCTTCCCCTCCAGGAAGCTCCGCCTTCCCTGCTCGCCCAGGTGGAACCGGAGGTAGTGGACGCTCGCCGTGGTCTCCTCGCCACGCCGTTCCTTGCTGCGGTGCTCGTCCGGCTCGGCCTGGATCCGCTGGCCGTCGGGGAGCACCATGAAGATCGACTCCTCGATGCCTGCGAAGCGGTGAAGCTCCTGCCGGATCAGCGACTGGTCCGGGATCTCGATGAAGAGCGTGGCACTCAGCTCATCCTTCCCCGGGACCAGCTGGTTGTAGGTGTCGATCTCCTCCTGGATCTTGGCCGGCTCGCGCATGTGCTCGGCCCGCATCATCTCCTGCACCTGATAGGCCACCGTCTCGCGGTTCTCGAACCCCAGCGAGAGGCGGTCGCCCAGGCTGACGCGCCGGCGGTTGCGGAGCGCGATCGCCTGCCTCCGCCGCTCGTCCCGCACCTTCAGGTACTCGTCGAGAGGCTGGATGTCGTTCATGGTAAGCGGTTGCAACGCGTGATCGCCTCCTTCCTGAGTCAGTCTTTCCCCGGCGAGGAGGCTTCCGGCGCCAGGCCGTAGGCGCGCGCCAGGAGCCGGACCGGATGCTGCACCGGGCGGCGGGTTCCCTCCTCCACGCGCAGCGCGGCCAGCGGGCAGTCGCCGGCCACCACCGCCTCCGGCTCCTCCTCCACCCGGCGGAAGAGCGGCCTCGCCACCTGCAGGGAGAGCGCGTGGTTCTGCGCCTTCAACCCCCAGGTGCCGTCGACGCCGGAGCAGCGCTCCACCGTCGTCACCTCCGCGCCCATCAGGCGGAGGAGGTCTCGCGACTTGGCGCCGATGTTCTGCACCTTCAGGTGGCAGGGGAGGTGGTAGACCACCCGCGCCGGGACGTCCTGGAAGTCCGTCGAGAGCTTCCCCTGACGATGGAGTTCGATCAGGTACTCGCCCAGGTCGCGGGTCGCCTCCGCCACCCTGCGGGCGGCGGGGTCGCCGTCGAGGAGCCAGGGGTACTCCACCTTCAGCGTGTAGCTGCAGGTGGGTCCCGGGCTGACCACCGTGTAGCCCGCCCGCACCCAGGCGTCGAGCTGGGTGACGTTGTACTCGGCGTTCCGCCGGGCGCTCTCCACGTCGCCCCCGTCCAGGAAGGGCATGCCGCAGCATCGCTGGTGCGGGAGCCCCACCTCCACCCCGTTGTGCTCCAGGACCTGCACGGCGGCGACACCCGTCTCGGGCTCGTTGTACTCCACCGTGCAGGTGGTGAAGAGGACGACGCGGCCGTTGGAGCCGGGTTCGGCCAGCGGGCGGCTCCCGCCCCGTTCGGGCGGGTCGCCCGGCCGGTGCTCCTCCCACCAGCGATGGAAGGGGCGGGCGGCGTAACGGGGCAGGCGCGCCTGGCGCGCCACGCCTACCTGCCGCTCCATCAACCCCCTGGCCAGGGGACTCCGGTTGAGGGCGTTGACCACGGGGGCCAGCCGCGTGCCGAGCCGGCCCAGGCGGTCGGTCTCCCCGAGGAAGCGGTCCTGCGGCTTCACCCCTTGCTCCCGCGCCCGCACCGCCCGCGCCCGGAGGACGAGTCGCGGCACGTCGATGGCATACCGGTGCGGGGGCGTGTAGGGGCACTTGGGGTAGCAGAGGTGGCACTCGTAGCAGAGGTCGACGAACGCGTCGTAATCGACCTGGTCGAGGGCCTGCAGGTCGCCGTCGCCCTTCTCGTCGATGCGCTGGAGCAGGGTGGTGAAGGAGGGGCACAGGTTGTAGCAGAGGCGGCAGCCGTTGCAGATGTCGAAGACGCGCTCCATCTCCGCGCGGACCGCGGCAGCGCTCCAGAACCCTTCCTCGCCGGGCGTCGGCGAGCGGACCGCCGTCTCCTCCCCCACGAAGCTCCCCCCTCGCGAACGAACCCGGCGGGGACGGGCCAGCACCTCTCCCCGCCCCGCCGGGCCGGGCTCACTGCTTGAGCGCCTCGAGGCCCTTCTGGAAGCGGCCGGCGTGGGACTTCTCCGCCCGGGCCAGCGTCTCGAACCAGTCGGCGATCTCGTCGAAGCCCTCCTCACGGGCGGTGCGGGCGAAGCCCGGGTACATCTCGGTGTACTCGTAGGTCTCGCCCTCGATGGCCGAGTGGAGGTTCTCCTCGGTGGTGCCGACCTTGACGCCGGTCACCGGGTCGCCCACTTCCTTGAGAAAGTCGAAATGGCCGAAGGCATGGCCCGTCTCGCCCTCGGCCACGTCGCGGAAGAGGCCGGCCACGTCGGGATGACCCTCGATGTCGGCCTGGCGCGCGAAGTACAGGTAGCGCCGGTTGGCCTGCGACTCGCCGGCAAAGCCGGCCTTCAGATTCTCCAGCGTCTTGCTCCCCTCGAGCTTGGGCATGGACACGGGCACCTCCTCATGGAAGTCCTGACCTGACTGGACTGGCTCCATACCGCCTTCAACCGGCGGCTCCCGCCGCCCGCCGGGCGCAATCGGCGCAGAGGCCGCGCAGGACCAGTTCCACCGCCTCCAGGCGAAAGCCCGCCGGCAGCGCCAGCGCCTCCTCGGCCTCCGCTCCGCCCCGGTAGGGCCAGGCCCGGGTGCCGACGCGGACGTCGTCGATCCGGCCGCAGCGGCGACAGACGGCATGGGCGTGGGGGGCGGTGTTCAGGTCGTAGTGCACTCGCCCGTCGTGGACGTCCACCGCGGCCAGCAGGTTGAGGCCCACCAGTTCCGAGAGGATCTTGTAGACCGTCGCCTCGGAGACCATGGGCTGGCGGCGGCGGACCCGCTCGGCCACCTGCTGCGCGGCCGGGTGGGCGTTCTGCAGCTCTTCCAGAGCCTCCACCACCGCCTGCCGCTGGGGGGTCATCCGCTTGCCCGACTCGCGGAGGGTCGCCGCGACCGTCGTCGACCACATGCCTTCCACCACCCGGCACCCACTGCCAACCGATAGCCGCTATCGGTTAGCAATCACTTTCTAATACAAACCCGTCATGAATGTCAAGGCGTGGTGGTGCTGGCCGTCCCCGGTTCCCATTCCAGGACGGCGCGGCCTCGGGTCGCGCGACTGCCGTCACCGGGATCGATCCAGACCTCCAGCTCCGCCCGGCCTCCCTCGCGGCGGAGGAGGCGGGCGCGGGCCGTCAGCGGCTCGCCGGGGCGGATCATGCGGGCGAAGCGGACCTCGAAGGAGCGGACCCAGCCCCCGGCCCCCGCCCAGCGGCCCAGCGCGGCGCCCAGGATCCCCATGCCCAGCATGCCGTGGATGATGACGCCCTCCAGGCCGAAAGCGCGGGCGACCCGGTCGTCGAGATGGATCGGGTTCCGGTCGCCCGAGGCCTCCGCGTAGGCGGCCAGCTGCTCCCGGCTCACCGGGCCGTAGAACATCGGCGGCAACTCGTCGCCGGGCCGAAGCCCCGACCAGTCGACGCTCATCCCCCCACCCCCTCGCGCACCACCAGGGTGGTCCGGGCGGCGAAGACCTCCCGCCCCTCCGCGTCCACTCCCAGCATCTCCAGGTCGAGAAGCGTCAGCGAGCCCTGCGAACCCTTCCTCCGCCGCACGTCGGCCACGCGGCTGCGCACTTCCAGCTCCTCGCCGGGGCGGAGGGGACGGGCGTACCGGAACGCCTGCTCCCCGTGGAGGACGCGGCGCAGGTCCAGCTGCAGCCCCGGTATGCCGCTCTCCCAGATGCCGAAGCGGATGGGGAAGGTGGGCGGAACCCAGCCGGGATCGTCCGCGCGCGGGTCGCCCAGCGCCCGGGCGAAGCGGCGGACGGCCTCCGGCTCGACGCGGACGGGTCGCGGCGGCGATGCGCGGCCCACCAGGGACGGTTCCAGTCCCTCCGCAGCCTGCTCATCCTGCTGCAAGAGCGAGAACACCTCCGGGCAAAGGATACCAGTCGCCCCCCGAACCGGCCCGGCCGGCGCCGAGGCCGGCTTGTATCGCACCGACCACCCTCTACACTGAGAGGAGCCGTGCCAAGGAGGCGGTCGAACGATGGAGGTGGACCGGACGAGGATCGCGCACGCGGTGCGCGAGATCCTCCTGGCCATCGGCGAGGAGCCCGACCGCGAGGGGCTGCGGGAGACGCCCCGGCGCGTCGCCGATGCCTACGCCGAGCTCTTCAGCGACGTGGGCGCCGACCCCGCCGAGCAGATGACCAGCTTCTTCCACGTGGAGCGCGACGATCTGGTGATCGTCCGCGACATCCCGTTCTATTCCATGTGCGAGCACCACCTGCTTCCCTTCCGGGGGCGGGCGCACGTGGCGTACATCCCTTCCGGCGGGTTGATCACCGGCATCTCCAAGCTGGCCCGGGTGGTGGAGTCGGCCGCCCGCCGGCCCCAGCTGCAGGAGAGGCTGACCGCCCAGGTGGCGGAGGCGATCGAGGGGAAGCTCCGGCCCAAGGGCGTGCTCGTGGTGGTGGAGGCGGAACACCTCTGCATGACCATGCGCGGGATCCGAAAACCGGGGTCGGTCACCGTCACCTCCGCCGTCCGCGGCGTCTTCGCGGAGCAGGAAGCGACCCGGAACGAGGCGCTCCGCCTGCTCCGCGCCGACAGCTGGAGCTGAGCCGGGGGGATCGCGGGTGGGCGGGAAGCCGACGCTGGACGAGCTCTACACGGAGCTGGCGATGGAGGAGCCGCTCGACCTGGAGGAGTTCCTCCGCCGGGTGGTGGCGGGCACCTGGGGCGAGTACGGCGCGGAGGAGATCGGCGCCTTCCTGGACGAGGTGGAGGCCAGGACCGTGGGCAACATCCGCCTCAAGGCGGAGGAAGGCGGCGACTGGGCCAGCCGCGCGGACGAGGCGGAGGAAGCGGCCCTGGAGAGGCTGCGGACGCTGCGGGAGCGGTACGCCCCCGGCACCTGAGCCGGCCGGGCGCAGGACCGGGCGCCGGCCGTGGCTGGCCGGCGCCTCTTCACGGCTCGGGCCGCCACCCTCCGGTCACCTCGATCACGTTGCCGGTGAGGAAGTCGGACGCCTCCTCGCAGAGGAAGAGGACCACCCGCGCCAGGTCCTCCCCCGTCCCGGGGCGGCCCAGCGGGACCGCCGGGTCGCGCGCCGCGCGCGCCTCGGCGATGCGCCGCTCCTTCCAGGCCGGCCGGATCAGGCCCGGGGAGACCATGTTGACGGTGATGCCGTAGGGCGCCTCGCTCAGCGCCAGGGAACGGGTGAGCGAGGCGAGCCCGCTCTTGGCCGCGGCGTAGGCGGTCGCGCGCACGTAGGAGCCGGCCACCGCCGAACCGGTCATGCCGAAGTTGATCACCCGCCCCCAGCGCCGCTGGCGCATGCCCGGCAGCACCCGGCGCACCGCCCAGTAGACGCTGGAGAGGTTCCCGTCCAGCAGCTCCCGCCACTCGTCCGGCGAGGTCTCCAGCAGCGGCCGATCCTCGAAGATGAAGGGACCGGCGGCGTTGACCAGCACGTCCACCCGGCCGAAGAAGTCGAGGAAGCGGTCGAAGGCGGCGTCCACCTCTTCCCGCCGGGACATGTCGGCCTGGACGGCCAGGGCACGCCGCCCCAGCGCCTCGACGGAGCGGACCAGCTCCTCGGCGCGCTCCCGGCTGTGGAACCAGTTGACGCCGACCTCGTAGCCCGCCTCGGCCAGCACCCGCACCACCGCGGCGCCGATACCGGTCGCGCTCCCGGTCACCACCGCCACCCGCCCGGGCGGGGTCTCCGGGCCTCCCTCCCGCCGCCCCATCCAGCTGCACCCCCGGAGGCAAGATACCGGTCGCGGCCCGGGGCGCGCAACGCGGGGAGGGGTTGGGACGGGCTATACTTCCTCCGCTGCCGTTCCGCCCCAGGAAGTCGGCGGCCGCGCGCGGAATCGGAACCGGTGCGGAACCGGAACGGACGGCGAAGCCGGGCGCGCTGGAGCGGCCCGGAAGCGGGGGGATCCGGATGGGTGAAGGCCGTTTCGCAGGCAAGGTGGCGCTGGTGACCGGCGGCTCGCGCGGGATCGGCCGGGCGATCACGCTCCGGCTGGCCGCCGAGGGCGCCGACGTGGCGATCAACTTCTTCCGCAACCGGAAGCCGGCCGAGGAGACGGCGGGAGAGGTCGAGGCGATGGGCCGGCGCGCTCACCTGGTCAGGGCGCACGTGGGCGAGCCGGAACGGGTACAGGCCATGTTCGACGAGGTGGAGGCGACCTTCGGCCGCCTGGACATCCTGGTCAACAACGCCGCCTCGGGCTCGCTCCACCCGGTGATGGAGCTGGACGCCAAGGGCTGGGACTGGACCATGAACATCAACGCGCGCGGCGCCTTCCTCTGCTCGCAGGCGGCGGTGCCGCTGATGCAGAAGGCGGGCGGCGGGCGGATCGTCAACATCACCAGCCTCGGCTCGCACCGGGTGATCCCGTACTACGTGGCCGTGGGCGTCTCCAAGGCGGCGCTGGAGGCGCTCACCCGCTACCTGGCGGTCGACCTGGCCCGCTACGGGATCGCCGTCAACGCGGTCTCGGGCAGCGTGGTCGACACCGACGCCATCCGCCACTTCCCCAACCGGGAGGAGCTCCTGGCCTCCGCGCAGCGGGAGACGCCGGCGGGCCGGATCCTGCGGCCGGAGGACATCGCGGCCGCGGTCGCCTGGCTCTGCTCGGACGAGGCCGAGATGGTCCGCGGCCAGGTGCTGGTGGTGGACGGCGGGTACTCGCTCCGGTGAGGAGCGGGGAGGCTCCCGGCGGCAGGAACTTCGGAGGAGGGAGGAGCGTGATCCGACTGGAAGCGGGCCGTCAGGCGCTGCGCAGGCTGGGGGCGGACGCGGTGCTGGTGGCGCCCGGCGACACCATGCGCTATCTCCTCGGCTTCACGCCCGTGGCGGACGAGCGGCCCTGCCTGCTGGCCATCACCCACGCGGAGACGGGACTCTTCGTCCCGCAGCTGAACGAGGAGCAGTTCCGCCGCGCGCTGGGGCCCGAGGGCGCGGGCGGCCTCGTCTGGGTGGTCTGGAGCGACGATCAGGACCCGGGTGTGCGGATCGGCGAGTTCCTCCACCGGCTGGGCGTCCACAAGACCAAACGGGTGGCCGTGGACGGCAGGATGCCCGCCGCCACCCTGCTCCCCGTCCTGCGGCGGGTGGGGGGCGAGTTCGTCGACCTGGGACCGGCGCTGGAGCCCTTCCGCGCGGTGAAGGATCGCCAGGAGGCCGAGCGGCTCCAGCGTTCCGCCGCCCTGGCCGACCGGGCCATGGAGGCAGGTTGGGCAGCGCTCCGCCCCGGCGCCACCGAGAGGCAGGTGGCGGCCGCCATCCAGCGCGCCTTCCAGGAAGGGGGCGCCGAACGCGTCGACTTCGCGCTGGTGGCGGCCGGCGCCCACGGCGCCCTGCCCCACCATCACACCTCCGGCGAGCCCGTCGTCCCCGGGCAGCCGGTGGTGATGGACATCGGCGCCACCCTGGACGGCTACTGCTCCGACCTGACCAGGGTGGCCGTGCTGGGCGAGCCGGAGGAAGAGGTCCGCCGCGTCCACGCGGTGGTGGAGCGGGCGGTGGAGGCGGCGCTGGCGGTCATCCGCCCGGGCGTCGTCGCCGCCGAGGTCGACGCGGCCGCACGCCGGGTGATCGAAGAGGCCGGCTACGGTCCCACCTTCACCCACCGGCTGGGGCACGGCATCGGCCTCGCCACCCACGAGCCGCCCTGGATCCACCGGCAGAGCCGGACGCGGCTGGAGCCGGGCATGTTCTTCTCGGTGGAGCCGGGCGTCTACCTCCCCGGCCGCTGGGGGATCCGCCTGGAAGAGATCGTCGAGGTGACCGGGGAGGGGGCGCGAGTGCTCAGCCGGCTGCCGCGCGACCTGCACGTGATCCCGGTTTGACCTTGCTCGAACCGTGCAGGCGGGATTTGCCGGCGCCGGCGAGTGTGGTATCCTACCGGATGAAATCCTACTTGGGAAGTCGGATTTACTTCGGTTCGAGGGGTTGGAGCCATGCCGAAGCTCGAGATCCGGGACCTGCACGTCCGCACGGAGGAGAGGGAGATCCTGAAAGGCATCACGCTGACCGTGCAGGGCGGCGAGGTCCATGCCCTGATGGGGCCCAACGGAGCCGGCAAGAGCACGCTGGCCGAGGCGCTGGCGGGACATCCGGCCTACCGCGTGACGCACGGGCAGGTGCTCCTGGACGGCGAGGACCTCCTGGCCATGCGGCCGGACCAGCGCTCCCGGGCCGGCCTCTTCCTGGCCTTTCAATATCCCACCGAGGTGCCGGGCGTGACCAACGTCAACTTCCTCCGCACCGCGGTCAACGCCCGGCGCGAGAAGCCCTACACGGTGATGGAGTTCTACCGCCTTCTGCAGGAGAAGATGAGGCAGCTCCAGATCGACCCCAGCTTCGCCAACCGCTACCTCAACGAGGGCTTCTCCGGCGGCGAGAAGAAGCGCAACGAGATCCTCCAGATGGCGCTTCTGGAGCCCAAGATCGCCATTCTGGACGAGACCGACTCGGGCCTGGACATCGACGCGCTGCGGGTCGTCTCCGAGGGTGTCAACGCCCTGCGCGGGCCGGATCTGGGCATCGTCCTGATCACCCACTACCAGCGGATCCTGCGCTACATCGAGCCGGACGTGGTCCACGTCCTGGTGGACGGTCGCATCGTCCTCTCGGGCGGCCGGGAGCTGGTCGACCAGCTGGAGGAGCGGGGCTACGGCTGGATCGAGGAACAGTACGCGACGCCGGCCGCCGGTGGTGCCGCGGGCGGCGAGGGGGCCCCGTCATGAGCCTGAGCACCGAGGCCGGGCGTCCGCTGGACGCCGAGCTCTTCGCCCGCAGGGTGGCCGCCCTGGGGGAGCCGGAATGGGTGGCGGAGAGTCGCCGGGAGGCCTGGCGGAGGTACGAGGCGACCGACCTGCCCGCAGCCAACGTGGAGGCCTGGAGGAAGACGAATCTGGCCTCGCTCGGCTTCTCCCTCGACCGGGTGGAGCCGCTTCGCCCGGAGGGCCCCCGGCCTTCCGACCTGCCGGCGACGCGGATGCCCGCCGAGCTGGAGCCGCTCCTCTCGGCGTCGAGGGAGGCCGCCGTCCTTCAGGAGTGGGACGGGGAGCCGGTCGTCCTGCCGGGGGAGGGGTCGCTCCCCGAGGGCGTCCGCTTCCTGGCGCTGGCGCAGGCGGTGCGGGAGGAGCCGGAGCTGGTGCGTTCCCATCTCTTCGGGCCCGCCTGGGCGGAGGAGACCAAGCTCGACCTGCTGGAGCGGGCGGCCTGGCGCGGCGGCTTCTTCCTCCACGTCGGTCGCGGGGTGCGCGTGGAGGCGCCGCTCTTTCTGCTGGACTGGCTCGACCGGCCGGAGGAAGGAGCCGTCGGCCACAGCCTGGTCGTCCTGGAGCCCGAGGCGGAGGCGACCGTGGTGGTCGCCGTGGCCGGGAGGCCCGCGACCGGGGCGCCAGGGCTCTACCTCCACGGGGTCGAGGTCTACGCCGGCGAGGAGGCCCGGCTTCGCTACATCGGCCTCCAGCTCCTGGGGGACGGGACCTTCGCCTTCGCCCGCCGGAGCGCCCGGCAGGCGGCGGGCAGCTCGGTGGAATGGGTGCTGGGCGAGTTCGGCGCCCGGGTGAGCCGCTCGGGCTTCCGCTCCGAGCTCCTGGGCGACGGCTCCGGCTCCCGGGCGGCGCTGGCCTTCCTGGGCACCGGAGGGCAGCACCTGGACTTCCCGGGCGAGATGATCCACCAGGGTCGCAAGACGACCAGCGAGATGACCGCCCGGGGCGCCCTCTTCGACGAGGCGCGCTCGATCTTCCGCGGCCGGACGCATATCCTGCGCGGGGCCAAGGCGTCGAACGCCTACCAGCGGGAGGGCACGCTGCTGATGGACCGGGCGGCGCGGGGAGAGGCGATCCCCAGCCTGGTCATCGACGAGAACGAGGTCCAGGCGGGTCACGCGGCCACCGCGGGGAAGGTGGACGACGAGCAGCTCTTCTACCTGGAGAGCCGCGGCATTCCCCCGCAGGAGGCGCGCCGCCTGGTGGTGGCGGGCTACTTTCAGCCGCTCCTGGAACGCGTGCCGGAGGGAGCCCTCCGCGAGACCTTCGCACGATCCATCGACAGGAAGCTGGGATGACCATGGCGCTGGACGCCCGCCGAATCCGGCAGGACTTCCCCATCCTCCGTCGCCGGGTGCACGACCGCCCCCTGGTCTACCTGGACTCCGCCGCCACCTCGCAGAAGCCGGAGGCGGTGCTGGCGGCGGTCGACCGGTACTACCGGGAGATGAACGCCAACGTCCACCGGGCCATCCACACGCTGGGCGAAGAGGCGACGGAGGCGTACGAGCGGGCGAGGGCGCGGGTGGCTCGCTTCATCGGCGCGGGCGATCCGCGCGGTCTGATCTTCGTCCGCAACACCACCGAGGCGATCAACCTGGTCGCCCAGGGCTGGGCGCGGCAGAACCTGAAGCCGGGCGACGAGATCCTGCTCACCGAGATGGAGCACCACTCCAACCTGGTCCCCTGGCAGCTGGTCGCGCGCGAGACGGGCGCCTCCCTGGTCTACGCGCGGCTGACGCCGGACGGCGAGCTGGACTGGGCCGATTTCAAGGCGAAGCTGGGCCGGAGGACCCGGCTGGTGACCGTCACCCACGTCTCCAATGTGCTCGGCACGGTCAACCCGGTGGAGGCCATCTGCCGGGAAGCCCACCGGGTGGGCGCGCGGGCGCTGGTGGACGGGGCGCAGAGCGTGCCGCACATGCCGGTGGACGTGGGCGCGATCGACTGTGACTTCCTGGCCTTCTCGGGCCATAAGATGCTGGGCCCCATGGGCATCGGGGCGCTCTGGGCCCGCCCCGAGATCCTGGAGGAGACGGAGCCGCTCTTCGGCGGCGGCGAGATGATCGCGGAGGTCTTCCCCGACCACTCCACCTGGAACGAGCTGCCGTGGAAGTTCGAGGCGGGCACGCCGGACGTGGCCGGGGCCATCGGCCTGGAGGCGGCGGTGGAGTACCTGGAGGGGCTGGGCATGGAGAACGTGGCGGCCCACGAGCGGGAGCTGACCCGCTACGCCTACGAGCGGCTGGAGCGGATCGAGGGGCTCCGCATCTACGGGCCCCGCCCGCCGGAGAAGGAGCACGCGGGCGTCGTCACCTTCAACCTCCTCTCGGTCCACCCCCACGACCTCTCCATGGTCCTGGACCGGCGAGGGGTGGCGGTCCGGGCGGGGCACCACTGCGCCCAGCCCTTGATGCGCTGGCTGGACGTCCCCTCCACCGCCCGGGCGAGCTTCTACATCTACACGCTGCCGGAGGAGATCGACGTCCTGGCCGAGGCGCTGGAGGAGGCGAGAGAGTACTTCAGCCATGTCCTCCTTGGATGAGCTGTACAAGGCGGTCCTGCTGGACCATTACACCCACCCCCGCAACCGCGGCACGGTGGAGGGGGGCGGCTCGCCGGTCGACCTGCGCAACCCCAGCTGCGGCGACACCATCCGCCTGACGCTCCGCCTGGACCCGGAGGGGAGGATCGCCGACATCCGCTTCCTGGGGCAGGGCTGTTCGATCAGCCAGGCCTCCGCCTCCATCATGACCGAGGCGGTGAAGGGGAAACCGGGGGAGGAAGCGCTCCGGCTGGCCGAGCGTTTCAAGGCCATGCTGCGCGGGGAGGCGGAGCTGACGCCGGAGGACGGCGACCTCCTCGCCCTGGAGGGTGTCCGCCAGTTCCCGGTGCGGGTCAAGTGCGCCACGCTGGCCTGGAACGCGCTGGAGAAGGGACTGGCCGAGGCGAAGAGGGCGGAAGCGGGCGAGAAGGAGACGAAGGCGGGCGAATAGTCCGGGCCGGCGGAGCCGGCCTGGACCCTCCTAGCCCCGGGGGGGCCGGCGGCGGAGCGGCAGCCGGCGGGGGGGCGGCTCGTGGGCGTCCGGGGCGGGGTGCCGGGGCTGGCCGGCGGTACCGTCCCCGGGAGCTCCGGGTCCGGCGTCCCCCTCGTCGCGACCGCCGGAGCCGGTGCCGCTGCCGCCGTCGGGCGGCAGGTCGGGAGGCGGCTGGCTCCCGCGGCGGAGCGCCTCCACGGCGGGACCGAGGTTGCGGAGGATGGACGTGAACATGCCCACCAGCGGCACCGCCACCAGGCCGCCCAGGAGGCCGGCGATCTCGAAGCCGGCGGTCAGGGCGATCAGCGCGGTGAGCGGGTGGATGCCCACGGCATGGCCGGTGATACGCGGCGCCAGCACGTTCCCCTCCAGCTGCTGCACCAGCACGAAGTAGAGGACCACCCAGAGGGTCAGGGGGAAGGGGTGCGGCTGGAGGAGCGCGATCAGCACGCCGGGGATGGCGCCCAGCACCGCACCGAACATGGGGACCAGCTCGAAGAGGCCGCCCAGCACGCCGATGATGGCGGAGTAGGGGAGCCCCAGCGCCCATGAGCCGACGCCGTGGAGAACGCCGATGATCAGCGCCAGCGTCACCTGACCGCGGAAGTAGCCACCCAGTGCCCGGCTGGCGGCGGCGGCGACCAGCCGTGCCAGCGGCTGGACGTGATGCGGCAGGCGGAGCAGGAAGCTCTGCCAGATCCGCTCGCCGTAGATCAGCCAGTAGACCATCAGGACCAGCGCCAGGACGACGTTGGCGACGGTGGAGCTGACGGTGCTGGCGACGGCGCCGGTGGCCGACAGGATGGTCGAGAGGCTGCTCTGCAGGCGGTTGATCAGCTCGCCCTGAAGCGAGCGCAGGTCGAGGACGATCCCCTGCTGGGCCAGGAAGTCGAGCCAGTGCGGGAACTCCGCCTGGGCCCGGGTGATCCAGTGCGGCAACGTCTCGACCAGCTGGGTCAGCTGGCGGACCACCGGCCCGGCGAGGAGGAAGATGCCGCCGCCCAGGGTGCCCGCCCCCACCACGACCACCACGGCGATGGCCACGCCGCGGACGCGGACCAGCCGCTCCACGGCGTCCACGGCGGGGCTGACCACGAAGGCGAGCAGGGCGGAGAAGGCGATCACCAGGAGCGTCGTCAGGAAGTGGCTGAGCAGCCAGACGACGATACCCGCCAGGACGATGCTCAGGAGGATCGTGCCCAGTACGGCGGGGTAGCGCTCCCAGTCCAATCCGGACTCACCTCATCGCGTCTCGTGACGTGCGGGGTCGTGGCCGGCCGGAACGGCGAGTCGCCCCGCGCCGTCGGCCCGGTACTCCAGGCCGCCCCAGCGGAGCCTGCCCCGGCGCAGCGTCCGCGCCTCGGCCAGCCAGGAAGCGGCGTCCAGCAGCGGCACCGCCAGGGCCGCCGGCAGCGGCGGCTCGCCGATCCGGCGCGCCACCCAGGCGGAGAGGCCCATCTTGGCCAGGAGGTAGAGACCCGCCGCCTGGAGCCAACGACGATCCCCCAGCCCCAGCGCCGCCATGGGGAGGTAGGCGTAGTGTACCAGGTGGTGGACCGCTTGCAGATGCGCCGGCAGCATCCGCCGGAAGATGAGCGCACCCCGCGCCAGAAGGCTTTCCAGCTGCGCCCGGCTCTTCCTGCCCACCGGCGAGAGCAGCAGCGGGCCGAGCACGATGCGACCGCCGGCGCGGCGGACCAGCTGCCCCAGCCGGACGTCGTCGTTGATGTGGCGGCCGAAGGCGGGCACGCCGCCGATGCCCTCCAGCAGCGACCGGCGGAGGGCGACCGCCGCCCCCGGCGCGCCCACGTCCAGGCGACCCGCCCAGGGAAGCCACTCGGCCAGCACGGTGGCGTTCATGTGCGTCTGGTAGAGGAGGCCCCAGAGGCCCCGCGCCCCGCGGTGGACGGGTACGGCGCTGACGGCGGTCCGTTCCCCACCCGGCCGGCGGAGCGGCTCCACCAGCGCGAGCAGGGCGCCCGGCGCCGCCACCATGTCGGCGTCGGCCAGCACCAGGAAGCGGCCCCGGGCGGCGGCCACCCCGTGCAGGAGGTTGGCGCCTTTCCCGGTGTACCCCGGTTCCACCGGCGCCACCACCGCGCGGATCCTGCGGCGGGGGTGACGCCGGCGGAGCGCCGGCAGAGCACGGAGCACAGGATCGTCGGGTTCCTGGAAGGCGAAGACGAATTCGACGTCCCGCGCCTCCTCCAGGCGGAGCCAGGACTCCAGCCCGTCCAGGGCGGCCCGGCCGCCGCCGTGGACCGGCCGCACCACGCTCACCTCGGGTGGCAGGGCCGCCTGCGCCTCTCCCGTGGGCCGGGAGGGCGTGAGCGCCCCCAGGCGCCGGAGGCGCGCCGCCGCCGCCAGCCCGTGGCCGGCGAAGAGCGCGGCCCCGGCCGCTGTGAAGAGCCAAGGAAGGGGAAGCCTGGGCACCGCTCCCACCCCGGGTCCCGGAAGCCTTCTCCGGCGAGATACAATGGCCGATGCTAGACTACCTGACGCTCCGGGGGAGGTGGAATCCCTGGATCTGCCCCAGCGGGCGGTGGCGGAGCTGAGCGAGCTGCTGCGCTGGAACTCGGGGGAGCATCCGCCCGCGCCGCCGCTCGGCCAGGCGGAGGCCGAGCAGATGGCGCGGGAGGTGCTGGGGAGCCTCCTCAGCCTTCCCGACGACGTCTATCCCAAGCAGCTCCGGCGCCGCGGGCTCCAGTTCATCCTGCACGAGGAACCCGGGCTGCCGGGCCGGAAGATCTACTGCTCCATCTGGGACGGAGAACGCTGGCGCGAGCTGGGAGACGTGGAGGTGCCGGCGCCGGGAGGGGTGGAAAGCTGATGCTGGGGATCGGCAGGAAGACGCTCGAGGAGCGGCGTCGGCGGGTGCGCGCCGAGCTGGACCAGCGAGGGCTGAAGGCGCTGGTCGCCTTCAGCCCGAGCCATGTCCGCTACCTCTCCAACTTCGCCTTCATCGCCACCGAGCGGCCGATGGCGCTGGTCTTGACCGCCGGGAAGACCTGGCTCTTCGTGCCCCGCCTGGAGGTGGAGCATGCCGAGCTGACGGCCTGGGTGGACGAGGTGCTCGCCTACCCGGAGTACCCGGACGAGGAGCACCCGATGCTTCACCTGGCGCGGTTCCTGCGCGACCGCGGGCTGGCGGGAGCCCGGCTGGGGGTGGACTCGGACGGGTATGCGGGCGGCTACGGCTACGCGGGGCCGCGGCTGAGCGAGGTGCTCTCCGAGGCGACGGTGGAGCGGGCCGGCGACATCGTCACGCGCATGAGCCAGGTCAAGTCGCCGGAAGAGGTGGAGCTGATCCGCGAGAGCGTCCGCTGGGGCCATCTGGCCCATCGCTACCTGCAGGAGGCGATCCGGCCCGGGCGGACCGAGACCGAGATCAGCCTGCAGGCGACCGGGCAGGCGACGCTGGCCATGATCCGGACGGTGGGGGAGCTGCTGCCGCCCAACTCGGGACCGGCCTTCGCCGGCTTCCGCGGGCAGGTGGGGAAGGGCTCGGCGCTCCCCCACGCCGTCACCACCCACGCGCGCATCCGGGCGGGTGACGTCCTGGTCACCGGCGCCTCGGCCAACGTCGGCGGCTACGGGAGCGAGCTGGAGCGGACGCTGGTGGTGGGGGCGCCGACGCCGGAGCAGGAGCGCCTCTTCCAGCTCATGGTGCGGGCGCAGCAGGTCGCCTTCGACCAGATCCGGCCCGGCGTCACCTGCGCGCAGGTGGACGCCGCCGTCCGCGCCTTCTTCCGTGACGAGGGGTTGGAGGCCTACTGGCGCCACCACACCGGGCACGGGCTGGGCATGGGGATGCACGAGGCGCCCTTCCTCGACGTGGGCGATCCCACCCCGCTCGAGCCGGGCATGGTCTTCAGCCTCGAGCCGGGGATCTACGTGCCCGGCTTTGCGGGTTTTCGACACTCGGATACGATCTTGGTCACGGACAGCGGGGCCGAGTGGCTCACCTACTATCCCAGGGACTTGGCCTCGCTGACCGTCGAGGCCTGATCCCGCCCGGGGCGGGAGCGACGGCGGGCAGGGCCGGGGGGAGGCTCGAGAGCATGGAGCCAGGCGAACGGCCGGTGCCGGGCACGGCGGCCGAGCCGGGGACCGAGGAGGTCGTCCGGATGAAGGGATCACGCCTGCGGGTCGAGTTCGTGGCGGGTCGCGGCCAGGCGCTGGCCGAGGCGCTCAACGCGTGGTTGGCGCAGCACCCGGAGGAGCAGGTGGTGCAGATGCGCTGGGCGCTGGAGGCCGAGGAGGGCGCAGGCGTCTACATCGTCTACGAGCAGGAGCGGCCCTCGCGGAGCGTCGGCTTCGCCCGGGAGGTCGAGTCCTGAAGGCGGCGAGCCTTCCTTCTCGCGACAGTGGCAGGGGGCGGAGCCCGGCAAGCGTGCAAAGGAGGGGACAGGTGTGGCCGAGATCGAGGTGGACAGCGCCAGCTTCCAGTCCGAGGTGGCGGGGTCGGAGCTGCCGGTTCTGGTCGACTTCTGGGCCGACTGGTGCGCCCCGTGCCGGATGCTGGCGCCCATCGTCGAGGAGCTGGCCGAGGAGTACGAGGGGCGGCTCAAGGTGGCGCGGCTGGACGTGGACGCCAACCCCGACCTGGCCTCCCGGTTCGGGGTCATGAGCATCCCGACGCTCCTGATCTTCAAGGAAGGAGCGCCGGTGGAGCGGCTGGTGGGCTACCGTCCCAAGGAGCAGCTGAAGCGCGCCATCGACAAGGTGCTCGGCTGAGGGAAGCCGCGGGCAGGATCCGGCAGGAGAGGGGCAAGGAGACCCGAGGCGGCGCCGCTCGGCGCCGCCTCGGGTCTCAGCAACTTCACAGGTTGGCTTCAGACCCGTCTCAGCCTGGATGGCTACAGTAGGCGTGCAGTGGATACTCCACGGAGGCGATGGAGGATGGTCACCTGCCCTCGCTGCGGAAGCCGCGAAGTGGGCAAGGTGGGTCCGCGGCACTACTACTGCTGGGATTGCTGCGCCGAGTTCAACTGGCGGGGAGGCAAGCTCGACGTCTTTCTCCTTGACGCCGAGGGGGAGCGGCGTCCGCTCAAGCTCTCCGCGCTGCGCATACGGCCGCGTCCGCAGCCCGCGCTCTGAGCCCGCAGCGGTGGCTCGAACGGCCGGCCGGCAGGCCATCCGTGACCCGGCGATGCTACCATGACCGAAGAGACGGGAGTGGCGGCATCGGCCGGAGGAGGCACGGGGGTGAAGGAGCGGATCCTCGTCGTCGACGACGATCCCAAGATCACTTCCATGTTGAGGCGGAACCTGACGCTGGAGGGCTACGAGGTTTCGAGCGCTTCCAACGGCGAGGAGGCCTTGCGCCAGATCCGGGACTCGGTCCCCGACCTCGTGGTGCTCGATGTGATGATGCCTGGTGTGGACGGGATCGAGGTCTGCCGGCGCCTCCGCTCCGCCGGCGAGTCGGTGCCGATCCTGATGCTGACCGCCCGGGACGAGGTCTCCGACCGCGTGCTCGGCCTGGACGCAGGCGCGGACGACTACCTGGTCAAGCCCTTCGCCTTCGACGAGCTGAGCGCCCGCATCCGGGCGCTGCTGCGGCGCCGCCAGGGTGGGAGCGAGAGGGTCCTGCGCTTCGCCGACCTGACCGTGGACCTGGCCGCCCGCGAGGTGGTGCGCGGCGGGCGCGAGATCCAGCTGACGGCGACGGAGTTCGAGCTGCTCGTCTACTTCCTGCGGCATCCGCGCCAGGTGCTGAGCCGCGAGAGCATCCTGGAGAACGTCTGGGGGTACGACTTTGGCGGCTCCTCCAACGTGCTGGAGGTGTACGTCGGCTACCTGAGGCAGAAGCTGGAGCAGGAGGGCGAGCCGCGCCTGATCCACACCGTCCGGGGCGCGGGTTATGTCCTGCGCGACGGGGCCGCGCCCGGACGGGAGAGCGGGTGAGGGTCGATGTCGGTCCGGCTGCGGCTTACGCTCTGGTATAGCGGTGTGCTGGCCGTCACCCTGCTTCTCCTGGGCCTCCTGCTCTACGCCATCATGTCCAACCTGCTCCTGCGGGACGTGGACCGGAACCTGGCCACGCAGGCGGGCAACATCCTCCGCTCCACGCAGATCCGGATGGTGGAGCCGTTCCAGATGGTCGTCCAGATCCCGCCGCTCAACACCTACGCCACGGCGGGGCTGATGGTCCAGGTCTACGACCTGAGCGGGCGGGTCCGCGCCCGGTCGGCCAACCTGGGAGAGGGGACACTCCCCTTCGAGCCCGTGGACCGTCGCAGCACCGTCCCGGAGCACCCGGTCTTCGTCACCTACGGGGAAGGGCGGCAGGCGCTGCGCACCTACCAGGTGCCGATCGCGCTGAGCGACGGGAAGGTGGTGGGCGCGCTGGAGGTGGCGCAGCCGCTCCTGGGGCTGTCGGAGACGCTGGCGCGGCTCCGCTTCCTCTTGATCACGGGGTCGGCGCTGACCGTGCTGGCCGCGGCGGTGGTGGGCTGGTTCCTCGCCAGCGTGGCGCTGGCGCCCATCGGGCGGATCACCAGCGCCGCCCGCGCCATCGGCCTCTCGCGCGACTTCTCGCGGCGCGTCGCCTACGAGGGGCCCCAGGACGAGATCGGTACGCTGGCGGCCACCTTCAACCAGATGCTGAGCGGCCTGCAGGCGGCCCACAGCGCGCTCCAGCAGAGCTTCGACGCGCAGCGGCGCTTCCTGGCCGACGTCTCCCACGAGCTCCGGACGCCGCTGACCGTGGTGCGGGGGAACGTGGAGTACCTCCGCCGTGCGGGAGGCCTGACAGGCGACGAGGAGGCGGCGCTCCGGGACATCGGCGACGAGTCGGAGCGGATGTCCCGGCTGGTCTCGGACCTGCTCCTCCTGGCGCGGGCGGACGCGGGCCAGCACCTCCGCCTCGAGCCGGCAGAACCGCTCGCCATCCTGCGCTCGGCGCTCCGGCAGGCGCGCGTCTTCCGCCGCGACGTCCAGATCGTCGGGGTCGACCTGGAGCCCCTGGAGGGTGTCACCATCCGCTGCCAGCCCGACTACTTCAAGGAGCTCTTCATGATCCTCCTGGACAACGCGGTCCGGCACAGCCCGGCGGGCGGGACCGTCTCTCTGGCGGCCCGGCGGGTCGACCCGTGGCTCGAGCTGGCCGTCCAGGACCAGGGCCCCGGCATCCCGCCGGAGGAGCAGGAGAAGATTTTCGAGCGCTTCTACCGCGGGCGCGCCGAGCATGGCCGGGCCCGCGACGGCACGGGCCTCGGCCTCTCCATCGCGCGCTGGATCGCCCAGGAGCACGGCGGCAGCATCCACGTCGAGAGCAGCCCCGGTCAGGGAGCGCGCTTCGTGGTCCGCGTGCCGCTCGCCTCCGGCTCCGGAGAGGTCGCCAGGAAGCCGGCTGCCTCCCCGGCCGTCCCCACCGCCTGAGGCCGCCGGCCCCCCGTCCCATCCCCGCCGGCCTGGCCTGCCAGACCAGACGGACACCAGGGCAGGAGCGGGCACTCGCCGCAGCGGGGCCGGCGCGCCGTGCAGACCCTGCGGCCGTGCAGGATCAGCCAGTGATGCGCCTTCGACCAGAGCCGGCGCGGGACGCGCGCCTGCAGCTGGCGTTCCGTCGCCTCGGGCGTCCGGCCGTCGGCCAGGTGGAGGCGGTGGGAGACGCGGAAGACGTGGGTGTCCACCGCGATGGCCGGCAGGCCGAAGGCGTTGGCCAGCACCACGTTGGCCGTCTTCCTCCCGACCCCGGGCAGCCGGGTCAGCTCCTCCAGCGTCCGCGGCACCCGACCGCCGTACTCCCGGGCGAGGATGCAGGCGGTCTCCACGATGTGCCGCGCCTTGGAGCGGAAGAGGCCGAGCGCCCGGATCTCCTCGGCCAGCCTCTCCGCCCCCATCCTGCAGAGGTCCTCGGGCTCGTGGGGGCCCGCGAAGAGCCGTTCCGTCACGCGGTTGACGCCCGCGTCGGTGGACTGGGCCGAGAGCATGGTCGCCACCAGCAGCTCGAAGGGTGTCGTCCAGCGCAGGGCGGTCCGCGGCTCGGGGTAGAGCCGCGAGAGGGTCCTCAGGATGGAGCGGACCCGCTCTTTCTCCGCCCTTCCACCCGCGGCCGCCCCGGCCCGGCGACCGCTCAAAGCGCCAGCGCCCCCAGCGCCGGCACCCCGGCCAGGAAGGGATGGGCGCGCACCGCCTCCCGCACCATGGCGCGGACGAGGCCGCGGATCTCCCATTGCGCCTCGGGCTTCCCCCGCAGCTCCGCCAGGTGGATCAGCTCCGCCAGGTCCATCTCCGCCCGGACCCTGCGCCGCTGGGCGTTGAGCACCAGGTAGTGGGCCGCCGTGGGCGAGAGGGCGGCGAGCCGGCGGGCGGTGGACTCCGCCTTCTCCAGAGCCACCTCCAGCCGCCCGCCCAGGCCCGCCTGTTCCACCGCCGGGGGGATCGTCCACCCCCCGGCCGCGCCCGGCGGACCGGGGTAGAACTGGCAGCGGCGGTTGTGACGGAGGAGCTGGTGCCAGGCCGCCTCCGAGAGTTCCACCTCGAACCGGTAGTGAAGCGCGTGGAAGGGGGGCGGAGCCTCCCTGTGCTCGCCCAGCGCCGCCGCTGCGTGGGCGAAGAGCTCCGCCGGCGCCGCCTCCTCCCCGGGGAGCATGGCGGTCCAGGCCCGGGCGAATCGCTCCAGCGCCACCTGGGGCGGCTCGGGCTCCAGCAGGCGGGCCGCGCCGCCCGTGGCGACCGGAGAGGTCGCCCCCGCCGCCTCGCCGGCGCCGCGGGCGCCCGTCGCCCGGACGCTCCCCGGCGTCGCCGCGGCCGCCTCTCGCCAGGCCTCCCAAGCCGGGTCGGGCTCGGCGTGGCGGAGGAGGGTGGGCACGTCGTGCTCCGCCGCCTGGCGCAGCGCCGTCGCCAGGGCGACCACCTCGGGGTAGGGCGAGGCCAGGAGCCGGCGGATGGCGTCGCGAAGCGCCCGGGCGTTGGCCGTCAGGCCCAGCTGGGTGGCGGTGGCCAGGGGGAGGGTGAAGCGGGCGTCCTCGAAGGCCTGCCGCCGGCGGCGGCGGGCGTACGCCTCATCGCTCTCGTCGGGCCGCCGGGGGACCTCCCGCCGGAGCGCCTCGCTCAGCTCCTCCAGGAGCCGGCGATAGAGCCCGTACAGCTCGGCGCAGGTCTCCTCGGCCAGCTGCCGCCCTTCCGCAGGCAGGTCCGGCGGCAGCACCCAGTCGCCCGGGCGAGGCTGCTGGTAGCGCTGGCTGTACTCCGTGAACGAAAGGAAGGGATTGGAGAGCTCCAGCTCGGCGGAGGCCAGGCGCGAGATCCGCTCCACCCCCAGGTGGACGACGGCGTGCTCGGCGACCGAGGAGTGGCCGTAGCCGACCACCCACTTGTCGTGAAAGGCGGAGGCCTCCGCCGAGGCGCGCGCCGGCAGGAGCGGGCTCGCGCCGGCGTAGGCCTGGAGGTCCTCCCGCAGCAGCTTGAGCAGGTTCTCCCGGAAGGAGCGCGGGCTCCGGCTGACGTAGGCGAAGACCACCGCGATCACTTCCTCGGGGAGGCCGTGGATGGCGTAGACCGGCGCGTCCAGATCCGAGAGGAAGGGTTCCAGCAGGCGCCGGTCTTCCTGGGAGAAGGGCGGGATGGGCTGGCGCTCCATCGCTCACCTCCGCTGCGTCTGGCCCACGGCCGGGCCGGGCTCGCGGGCGGCGGGCTCCACGTGCAAGAGCACCTCGGTCACTCCGGGGAAGCGGTCCCGGACCGCCCTCTCCACGCGGTCGGCCAGCTCGTGGGCCGCCTCCAGCGGCAGGGCGGGCTCCAGGTAGATGACCGCGTCCACCTTGATGTCGTCGGCCCGGCCGCGGCTCCGCACGTCGCGGCAGCCGCGCACCCCCGGGACCGAGAGCATGGTCCGCTCCAGCTCCTCGCGGTGGAGGACGGCCGCGTCGCCGAGCACCTGGAGCACGTGGGCGAGGATCTCCCACGCGGCCTTGCCGATGAAGCCGGCGATGACCAGCGAACCCACCGCGTCCACCCAGAGAAGGCCGAGGCGGCTGGCCGCCAGGGTGATCAGCACCGAGGTGGAGACGAAGAGGTCGCTGAGCGTATGGGCGCTGTCGGAGACGAGCACGTCCGAGGAGAGCCGCCGGCCCGCGGAGCGCTCGTAGCGCGAGACGCCGTAGTTGATCGCCATGGTGACCAGCATCACCGCGAAGCTGGCCGGCGTCACCTCGGGCGGGGCGGGGTGCAGGAGGCGGCCGACCGCCTTGCTGACGATCTCGGCCAGCACCAGCAGGAGAAGGATGGCGATGCCCAGCGCGGCCAGCGTCTCGAACTTCTTGTGACCGTACGGGTGCTCCCGGTCGCTGGGCCGCGCCGCCAGGGTGACGCCGACGAGGCCGATGATGTTGGAGGCGCCGTCGGCGAAGGAATGGTACCCGTCGGCGACCATGCTGGCGCTGCCGATCGCGCTGCCGACCAGCAGTTTGGCCCCGGCCACCGCCCAGTTGAGGCCGAGGACGATCCATAGGATCCGCTGGACGCTCTGCAGGCGGAGAGACTCTTTCTCGGAGAGCTGGAAGGTCATTCCGGGCGCCTCCATCGACCGCCGCGGGAACTCGACGTGCACCTCACGACTATACCATACGACGGCCGGCCGCCCCCTGGCCGCCGGGCGCCGGAAGGAAGCGCCCCCCGGCGCATCGCCGGGAGGCGCGACGAAGGGGCGTGCCGGGGTGTCAGACGTCCCAGTACAGGTAGAACTCGTACGGGTGGGGCCGCTGGCGGACCGGTTCCACGTCCTGCTTCCTGTGGCTCTCGATCCAGTCCGCGATCAGCTGTTCGTCGAAGACGCCGCCGCGCAGGAGGAAGTCGTGGTCCCGCTCCAGCGCGTCCAGCGCTTCCTCCAGCGAGCCCGGGACGCTCCGGATCCGGGCGCGCTCCTCCGGCGAGAGCGTATAGACGTTCCGCTCCAGCGGGCCGAAGCCGAGCTCCGAGGGCTCGATACGGTTGAGGATGCCGTCCAGGCCGGCCATCAGCATGGCCGCGAAGCTCAGGTAGGGATTGCCCGTGGCGTCAGGCGGGCGGAACTCGATGCGCACCGACTCGGGCTTGCTCGACCCCACGGGAACGCGGACGGCGGCGCTCCGGTTGGCCTTGCCGAAGACCAGGTTGACCGGCGCCTCGAAGCCCGGGATCAGCCGCCGGTAGGAGTTGGTGGTCGGGTTGCTGAGGGCCAGGATCGAGGGCGCGTGGACGAGGAGGCCGCCCACGTAGTAGCGGCCGATGGCGCTCAGACGGGCGTAGCCCTGCTGGTCGTAGAAGAGCGGCCGCTCCTCGTCGAAGAGGCTCTGGTGCGTGTGCATCCCCGAGCCGTTGTCGCCGTAGAGAGGCTTGGGCATGAAGGTGACCGTCTTCCCGTAGCGGCGGGCGGTGTTCCGGATGATGTACTTGTACAGCTGGACGTTGTCGGCGGTCCGGGTCAGGGTGTCGCGGCGGAAGTTGATCTCCGCCTGGCCCGCCGTCGCCACCTCGTGGTGGTGGCGCTCCACCGGCAGGCCGGCCGCCTGGAGGTTCCGCACCATGGCCGTGCGCACGTCCTGCAGCTGGTCCAGCGGCGCGACCGGGAAGTAGCCCGTCTTCGGGCGGATGCGCGAACCCGAGTCGAGCAGCTCCCGGTTCCACTCGGCCTCCACCGAGTCGATGGAGTACCCGGCGGAGCCTTGGTCGGCGTGGAAAGTGACCTTGTCGAAGATGAAGAACTCCAGTTCGGGCCCCCAGTAACTCTTGGTGGCGATCCCTGTGCTCTTCAGGTACGCCTCCGCGCGCTTCGCCACGGAGCGGGGATCCCTGCTGTAGGAAGCACCGTCCGGCTCGACCACGTCACAGGTCATCACCAGGGTGGGCGCCTCCGTGAAGGGATCCAGAAAGGCGGTGGTGGGGTCGGGGACCATCACCATGTCGCTCTCCTCGATCGACCTGAAGCCGGGGATGCTGGAGCCGTCGAAGGGGACGCCCGAGACGAAGAGCTCCCGATCCAACATCTCGACCGGCATGGTGATGTGGTGCCACCGCCCCGGAACGTCGGTGAGCCGCAGGTCGATCATCACCACCCCGCTCCGCCGGGCCAGCTCCAGGACCTCGTCGGCGTCCGACGGGCGCAGGAAGATGTTGGATCCGACGGCCTCCGCGCTCACTCCCTGGGAGTGTTCCGCGAGGACCCCCGCGGCTCGTTTCGCTTCGGCCGTTTCCAAGAGGCCCACCTCCTCAGCATGGATACCTCAGTATAAGAGGGCCGCAGAGGCACGTGCAAGTCAGCTTGTAAGGAAAACCTGACACTCTGACAAGCAGCTCGCGGAGGCCTCCCGGACGGGAGCGGGGGCCGGGCCGTGCCCCGGGACGGGCGAGGGAGCCGGGAGATGCAAGAGGAGCTGCCCGCCTTCCTCCGCGGGCAGCTCCCATCCGTCTCCACCGGGCTGTGCGGTCCCGCCCCTCCACCGGGGCGGCTTGGTCCCGTGCCGGTCAGCGGGGCTTGGGGGTGCTCCACTCCGTCCGCACCCGCTCCTCGTACAGACTCTTCGGATCACGGTAGAGCAGGCGGTCGAACGGGATGACGATACGGCCCCATCCCGCCACGAACAGGAAGAGGAAAAGCAGGGGAAGGAGAACGTTCGAAAGGATCCAACCTACGCTGGACAACCCCGATCCCTCCCGCTGGCCCGCAGTGCAGCGGCGTCCGTTCCTGCGGGCGGCCGCCTTTACGCTAGCAGAGGGGCGGGGGACGTTCAAGGCGAAGGCTGGGGGTGCGACGGGCCAGGGTTGGCCCCGCAGGCCCGGCGGCTGGGAGGGTGGAAGATGCCGGCGCTCGAGTGGCTCTTCTGGTTTCTGGTTCCGGTGATCCCCATGGCGCTGCTCGTCAACGGCCTCGTCCTCTTGGCGGGGCGGTTCCTGCCCCGCCTGCTGGGAGCGGCGCCGAGGAGGTAGCCGACGAGGCAGCGGACGAAGGAGGGAGTTCGCGCATTGGCTTTGGAGATGGAGGCCATCGATCGTTGGCTCGGGGCGCACGATGCGGAGATGGTCCGCTTCGCGCAGGAGCTGCTCCGCATCCCCAGCGTCAAGGAAGGAGCTCAGCCCGGTGCGCCCTTCGGCCCCGGGCCCGCGCGGGCGCTGGAGCGGGCGCTGGCCGAGGGGGAGCGGCTCGGCTTCCGGAGCCGGAACGTGGACGGGTACGCCGGCCACCTGGAGGTGGGGGAGGGAGCGGAGCTGGTGGGCGTCCTCTGCCACCTGGACGTGGTCCCGGCCGGCAGCGGCTGGAGCCACCCGCCCTTCGGCGGCGAGGTCGTGGACGGCCAGCTGGTCGGTCGCGGCGCCGTGGACGACAAGGGCCCCTCGGCGGCCGCCCTCTATGCGCTGGCCGCGCTGGCGGCCGCCCGGCCTCACTGGAAGCGGCGCCTCCGCCTCATCTACGGCACCGACGAGGAGAGCGGATGGGCCGACATGGAGTACTACATGGCGCGGGAGGAGCGGCCGCAGCTCGGCTTCTCGCCGGACGCCGGTTTCCCCATCATCAATGCCGAGAAGGGCATCCTCGACTTCGACGCGGTGACCGCGCGCACGCTGGACGGGGAGCGCGAGGGCGCGGTCCTGGAGATTCGGGGCGGCAGTCGCCCCAACGTGGTCCCCGACGAGGCGACCGCCCTGGTCGACGCCCGCTGGCGGCCCGGACCGGCGGCCGGCGCGCGGCCGGACGGCGGCCGCGTCGAGGTGGAGGCCCACCCCCGCGGTTGGAGCCTGCACGCCAGCGGCCGCGCGGCCCACGGCAGCACGCCCGAGCAGGGGGTGAACGCCGTCGGGCTTCTGCTGGAGGCCCTCCTCGCGGGGGAGGGACTGGCCGAAGGCTGGCGGAAGGCGCTGGAATCGCTCCGCGCGCTGCTGCCCACCGACGGTTCCGGCCTGGACGCCGCCCTGAGCGACGAGGTCTCCGGACCGCTCACCGCCAACCTCGGCGTCCTCCGCTACGAGGAAGGGCGCCTCCGTGGCACCTTCAACCTCCGTTACCCGGTCACCCTGAGCCGGGAGCTGCTGCTCGACCGGATCGAGCGCCGCCTGGCCGCGCTTGGCTACGGGGTCGAGCGGGTGCACGACCAGCCGCCGCATCATGTGCCGGCGGAGAGCCCGGAGATCCGCCTCCTCTCCCGCGCCTACGAGGAGGTGACGGGCCGGCCGGCCACCCTCATCGCCATCGGCGGCGGCACCTACGCCCGCCTCATCCCCCGTGGGGTCGCCTTCGGCCCGGTCATGCCGGGCCAGCCGGAGCTGGCCCACAACGCCGACGAGCGTATCGCCCTGGACGACCTGCGGCGGGCGGCGCGGATCTGGGCGAGGGCCATGGCCTACCTGGCCTGCGAGACCACGGGCTGAGCCGAGACCGCGGGGCTGGCGCGGACGAAACGACGAAGCGGCCGCAGCATCTGCGGCCGCTTCGCCCCTCCTCCTCGTCGCCCCCGTTCAGGAGAAGCGGAGGAAGATGTCGCGGGCGTGCTCCAGCGCCTCCCGCTGCGAGCTGCCCACGGGAGCCTGCAGGCACTCTTCCAGGTTGGCGGTCATCACCTCGACCGCCACCTTGTTGACCGCCGAGCGGAGGGCGCTCAGTTGCGTGACGATCTCCTCGCAGCTCCGCCCTTCCTGGAGCATCCGCTGGATGCCCCGGGCCTGCCCCTCGATGCGGCGCATCCGGGCCATGAGCTCCTTGAGCAGCTCTTCGTCGATGGTCATCCGCTCAGCACCTCCGCCCGCGGGGACCCTCCACCCGGCGTTCAGGCAGCCAGCACCTGCCCGATGTACATCGGCTCGGGCAGCGCCCCGTACCTGCGATCGCAGCGAGGGATCGTGGAGACCAGGTGCTCAGCCGCCCAGAACCTGGCTGATGTACATCGGCTCGGGCAGCGCCCCGTCGAAGTCGACGCCCTTGTCGGTGACGGTCTTGGGTACGCCGAAGACGTTGTAGAGGTTGGCCAGCGAGGGGAACTCCGACGCCTCGATGGCCTCGGCGCGGATCTTCGGGTTCTCCAGCGCCATCTGGTGAGCCAGGCGTACCGCCCGGGGGCAGTACGGTCAGGTGGGTGTGACGAAGACCCGGATCACCAGCTCCTCGTCGTGCGCCCTCACCTTCTCCAGGCTGGCGGCGCTCAGCTGCGAGCGGCCGTTGGCCACGTCGACCAGGTCCTCGATCAGGGCGCCGAACTCGTAGCCGGAGGGGATGCCGAAGTAGCGCATGCCGGTGTCGTTGCCGTCGGCGTCCAGGTAGATGATGGCCGGCGTCTTCCCCTCCACGCCGTACTGCTCGGCCAGCGAGGCGCCCTCGGGATCCTCGTCGACGTCGACGACGCGGAGCGCGATGTGCTCGGGGCTGATCTCGTGCAGCTCCTCCATCAGCTGCCGCGTCTCCTTGCAGAAGCGGCAGTTCTTGCCGACCAGCAGCAGGACCTGGGCGGTACCGCTCGTCTCGCCCATCATCGAGGCGATGGTGGCCGCGTCCTCCTGCGAGATGAATCGCTCGCTCATGGCTCCTCCTTCTGTAAGGTCTGTACGGGCGTCGCCCGCCGAACCACCGCAAGCAGCCCCCCGCCACCGAAGCTTACCCGATCCGCGTGGGGAAGCCGGAGGGACCGGTTGCCACAGGGACAACCCCAAGCACAGATACCCCATCGGGTATACCGCACGTACGGTGAGCATATGCCGGGGTGCGGACCCTGTCAACCCTGGCCGCCTGCCGCGCTGGGGGCCGGGTCGCCGGGTTATGCTCTCGTCGGGAGGTGAGGCCGTGTTCCCCTGGAGGCGCCCGCAAGGTCCGGATCGGGGGCGGCCTTCCGGGCGCCGTGACGCGGCCCTCCGGGCGGCTGCCCGCCGGCGCGACCTGGCCGGCGCGCAGCGGGTGCTGGAGTCGTCCGAGCTGCCCGTGCTGGGCGACGTGGAGCCCGCCTACCGGCTGGGTCTGGCCGCGGACGAGGAGCCCTTCGTCCGCCTGCCGGCCAACCTGTTGCGCGCCGTGGAGGAGGGCGAGCAGCTCGCTTACGAGGTGCGCGAGAGCGGGCAGCTGGTGGTGACCAACCGCCGTCTCTTCTTCGAGGGCGGGGAGAGCACGCTGGAGCTGGGCCTGGACCGGGTGGAGCGGGCCGAGGTCCCCTTCCTGGACGTGGTGGAGGTGGCGCTCTTCCGCGGCGAGATGCGGGACGTGCTGGCGCTCCCCTTCCAGGTGGAGCTGCCGGTGACGGTGGCCGCCTTCCTGGCGCGGCTGGCGGGCTTTCGCCTGGAGCTGGGCTGAGCCGTGCATCCGGAGGCGCTGGACGAGGCTCGCCTGCTGGCCCTCGCCGACGTGCGCAGGCTGGAGGCGGCTCAGGACTACTGGATGCTGGGCCGGGTGGGGGCTCGTCTCCGCTGGCGGGACCGGATCGCCGGCCGGGTGGACGGGGCACACGACCGCTACCGGGTGGAGGCGCGCCTGGCCGCCGGGTCCGCGGAGACCCGTTGCAGCTGCGGCAGGCGGCAGCCCTGCCGGCACGCGCTGGCGCTCCTCTGGGCGTGGAGCAGGGAGCCGGAGAGTTTCGCCGACCTGGAGGCGCTGGCCGCCCCCTGGCAGGGGGCGCCGCCCGGGGAGCTGGGCGAGTTGCTCTGGCGCCTGCTGCAGGCGCCGGAGGATCCGCTGGCCGTCCTCCTGGAGGCGGGGGAGGGACGGGGCTGGGAGGCGCAGCCGCCGGCGGGACGGCTGCGCCATCTGGAGAGCTTTCTGGCGGAGAAGCCCGGCGAGGCCGGGGCCCGGTTCGAGGAGCTGTCCGACAGCCTGGCGCCGCGCCCGGGCGAGGGAGAGGAAGGGCGTCGCCAGCGCGTCCGCCGGGAGGGGGAGCTGGCCGGTCGCTTCCTGGAGCTGCCGGAGGAGATCCGGTCCCGGCTGGACCCGGCGGCCTGGGGGAGGCTGGTCGCCCGCTGGCTGGACGAGCTGGAGGCCGGAGCAGCGCCGGTGGACGGCCCGGAGCTCCGGCTTCTGGCCCGTCTCCTGGCGGCGCCGCAGCTGCCCGAGGGGCTCTACGCCCGCCTCCTCCGGGCGGTGGCCCGCCTGGACGGGCGCGGGGTGGTCGACCGTCTGCTGCGCGCGGCCTCGGAGGAGGCGGAGGCGGAGCGGCGGCTGGGCCTGGAGGAGGCGAGGGAGCGGCGCGAGCGGGCGGTGTTGGCGCTGGCCGACCTCCTGGCGCTGAGGGGGCGGGGCGAGGAGGCGGAGCGCGTGATGGAAGAGGCGGCCGGGCTGCCCGCGGTGGGCGAGCGGTGGGTGGAGGCGCGCCTGGAGCGGGGCGACCTGGAGGGCGCCGTCGCCGCGGCCCGCCGGGCGCTGGCCGGCGCCACCGGTGCGGCGGTGAGGGCCTGGCGGAGCCGCCTGGCGGAGCTGCTGGAGGCGGCGGGCCGCTCCGGCGAGGCCTTCGCCCTGCGGGTGGCCAACTACGCGGAGAAGGCCGACAGCGGCGGATACCGGTGCCTGCGGCGGGCGGCGCGGCAGCGGGGCGCCTGGGCGGAGATGGCGGGGGCGGCCCGTGCGGCCCTGCGGCAGCAGGAGGGGCGGGCGTCGGTGCTGGAGGCGCTCCTGGAGGAGGACGACCCGGCGGCGCTGGCGGAGGAGCTGGGCTCCGCCCTGGAGGACCCGGACACGCCGGTGGAGCTGATCCTGCGGGCCATCGTCCGGCTGGGGCGCGAGCGGCCCGGCGAAGCGCAGGGACTGGGCCGGCGGCTGCTCCGGTCGGGACGCGCCAGCGTCCAGCAGCGCGCGCGGCTGGCCCGCTTCCTAGCCCGGCTCCGCGTCGACGCCGTCGAGGAGCGAGGAGGGCGGGCGGGCGGCCGTCCGTCCGGGGAGCGGTGACGGTCGGCCGGCGGTGGCGCCGGTGCCGGCGGGACGCTGGCCCAGGTAGGCCGCCTCGCCCAGCGCCGTCGACTCCGCGTGGCGGAGGGTGCGCCAGCCCCGGTAGGCCTCGAGGAGCTCGCCCGGCTCCAGCACCCACGCCGGCGGCAGCGGCCGCCGCGTACCGCGCAGGAAGGTCCGGACCAGCACGAACCCGCCGGGCCGGACCGCCTTCCGCATCTCCGGCAGGAGCCGGCGCTCCAGGTACCAGGTGAGGACCACCAGGTCGTACGCCGCCTCCCCGCAGGAAGGCAGCCGCCAGCGCTCCAGGTCGGCCCGCCGGGCGCGGATACGGCCGGAGAGCCCCCGGCGGCGCGCCTCCCCGGTCAACCGTTCCAGCGCCACGTCCGAGATGTCCAGCGCCTCCACGGACCAGCCCCGCTCCGCGAGCCAGAGCGCATTCCCCCCGGGTCCCGAGGCGAGGTCGAGCGCCCGGGCGGGCGTACGCACCGGGTGGAGCCAGGGAAGGGAGGCGACCAGGAAGGGGTCGGGCTCCTGGCGCGGCCCCCTTCCTTCGGCGTAGCGGCGGTTCCAGCGCTCCCGGTCGGACTCGCTCAAGGCCGTTCGGAGGAGCGGGGCCGCGGGCCGTGACGGCGCAGCTGCGGCAGGCGGGCGAGGACCAGATCGGCCAGGCCCTCCAGGTCGTTCCAGTCGAAGCAGGGGATGCCCGGCGGGGCGCCCTCCAGGGGCAGCCGGTCGGAGGCCAGGGCGAGCAGCTCCGGATCGCCGGCGTTGAGGGGACCGCCCCGCGCGGTCTGGACCACCTCGATCTTGGGGAGGGGGCCGGTCCGGTAGCCCTCGGTCACGATCAGGTCAAGCCAGGGGGCGCGGTCGGCGGCAAGTTGAAGGATGGCGGGGAGCGGGGCTTCCTCGCGGAGCTCCTGCACCATCGCCAGCCGCGCCGGCGAGGCGATCAGCACCAGCTCCGCCCCGGCCTGGCGGTGGCGCCAGGAGTCCTTGCCGGGCACGTCGATGTCGAAGCCGTGGGCGTCGTGCTTGAGGGTGGCGACGTGGAGACCGCGGCGCCGGAGCTGGCGGATCAGTCCCTCCACGAGGGTGGTCTTCCCCGCCTTGTGACGGCCGACGACGGAGAGCACGGCGATGGCGCCGGCCATGGCCTCACCCCTCCTTCCTGTCGAGACCGGGAGGCGTGCCCTCCGGGGCGCTCGCGAGGCGCCACGGGTGAAGCGGCAGCACCTCCACCGCGCTCCCCGCCGGAGGAAGCGGACCGGCCGGGATCCGCGCCAGCGCGTCCGCCCCCAGCCAGGCCAGGAGCGAGTTGGCGTGGCCGCGCCGCAGCGGGCGGGCGTAGAGGCGCCCTTGCTGCCGGCGGAGGGAGGCGGCCAGATACTGCTCCAGCCGGGGGGAAGCGCTCGGGGGCGGGCTCTCGAGAACGGCGGTCCAGCCGTCGCCGGGCGTGGCCGCGCTCGCCGCGTCCTCCCCCTCCCCCGGACGGGGGCCGCCCCCGGCCACGCCCAGCCAGTGCTGGAGGAGCGGCACCGCCAGCACCCGGAAGACGGTGTAGGCGGCGCCGGGTGTCCCCGGCAGGCCGAGCACGAGCGCGTCGCCCAGGCGCGCGGCCAGCGCCGGCGTGCCCGGCTTGAGGGCGACGCCGTGGAAGAGGATCTCCGCACCCAGCCGATCCAGGGCCGCGGCCACGCAGTCGTAGTCGCCCACCGAGGCGCCGCCGCTGGTGACCAGGAGGTGGAAGCGCCCGGCCTGGGCCCGGACCGCTTCGGCGATGGCGCCGGCGTCGTCGTCCACGCTCCCCGTCCAGGCCACCTGCGCCCCCCACTCGGCGGCGATGGCCGCCAGGGCGAACCGGTTCGAGCTGTAGATCATGCCCGGCGCCAGGGGCTGGCCGGGCTCCACCAGCTCCGCCCCGGTGGAGAGGACGGCCAGCCTCGGCCGTTCCCGGACGGGGAGCCGGGTCAGCCCCAGGCTGGCGGCCAGCGCCACCTCCGGCGCACCGAGAAGGCTGCCGGCGGGAAGGAGGAGCTGGCCTGCCGCCGCCTCGCAGCCCGCCGGGTCGACGTTTCTCCCCACCTCCACCGGTTCCTCGACAAGCAGGAAGCCTTCCGGGTCCCGCGCGACCTCCTCCTGGCGGATCACCGCGTCGGCGCCCGGAGGGAGTGCCGCGCCCGTGAAGATGCGGGCGGCCTCGCCGGGGGCGAGCCCGCGCGGGGCCGGCTCCCCGGCGCGGGAGGTGACGGCGACGCGGAGACGGACCGCTCGGCCCGGCCCGGCTCCCGCCGTCTCCGCGGAGCGGAGGGCATAGCCGTCCATGGCCGCCCGGTCGAAGTGCGGGAGCGGTCGCGGTGCGTGGAGCGGCTCGGCCAGGATCCGGCCTGCCGCCTTCTCCAGGGGCGCCGTCTCCACGCCCAGCCGGCACGGGACGGCCAAGAGGCGCGCCAGCGCCTCGGGAACGCTGAGCAACAACCGGTTCTCTCTCCCTTCCCGGGAAGGGTCGCCTGGGGCAGTCTAACACCGGTGGGGGGTGGGGCGGGTGGCTCTGCTGCGCATCCTCATCCGGGCCGGCTTCCGCTTCAGCCGTCACCGCGGGGGCACCATGGCCGCGGCGCTCTCCTACTATGGCCTCTTCTCCCTCTTCCCCCTCCTCCTGCTTCTGGCGCTCCTGGCCGCGGCGGTGGAGCCGGGCGAGGGCTTCCGCCGCGCCCTGGCGGACCTGGTCCGCCTCTACGTTCCCACCAGCGAGGCAGTGGTCGCCACCGGCCTCGAGAGGCTCCGCGACCTGCGCGGCCAGCTGGGAGCGGTGGGCGGCCTCGGGCTGCTCTGGGCGGGATCGGGCGTCTTCACCGTGCTGGCCGGCGCCCTGGACCAGGTCTGGGAGCGGAACGAGCACCTCCCCCTGCTGCGCCGCCGCGCCCTGGGACTGGTCACCCTGCTGGCGACGGTGGCCGCGCTCTTCCTGGCGGCCCTCCTGAGCCTCGGGGTGGGCGCGCTCCTGCGCGAGGCTCTCTCCCGCGCCGGGTTGGGCGGCCTGGGCGGGCGGACGGCGGGGCTGCTGCTGACGGTGCTGCCGCCGCTCCTGGTCTGGGGGGCCCTGGCCGCGCTCTACCACTTCCTGCCCGGCGGCGAGCCGCCCTTCGGCGACGTCTGGCCGGGGGCGCTGGTGGCGGCGCTGGGCGTGGAGGCGCTCCGCTACGGATTCGCCCTCTACGCGGCCCGCCTGGCCCACTTCCACGCCGTCTACGGAAGCCTCGCCGCCGGCGTCCTCCTCCTCTTCTGGATCTACCTGCTCTCGGTGGTGGTCCTCTTCGGCGCCGAGGTGGCGGCGGCGTACGGCCGCTGGCGGCGGGGCGAGACGGAAGAGGCGGAGGGGCCCCGCTGGCTCCTCCGCCTCTGAAGGAAGGGTCGCGCCGGCCTCAGCCCTCGCCGGCGGCGTTCACCGCCTCGCTCCGGCCGAAGTAGGTCTTGCGCAGTTCGGCCTTGACGATCTTGCCGGTCCCTGTCTTGGGCAGCTCGGAGGCGAAGATGACCCGCCGCGGCGCCTTGAAGTGGGCCAGGCGGTCGCGGGCATAGCCGATCAGCTCCTGCTCGCTGGCCTGGGTCCCGGGGCGCAGGACCACGACGGCCACCGGCACCTCGCCCCACTGGGGGTCGGGCGCGCCGAGCACCGCCGCCTCCAGCACCGCGGGGTGGGTGTAGAGCACGTCCTCCACCTCGATGGAGGAGATGTTCTCGCCGCCGGAGATGATGATGTCCTTCTTCCTGTCGACGATGTTGAGATAGCCCTCGGGGTCGACCACGGCCAGGTCGCCGGTGCGGAACCAGCCCTCGGCGAAGGCGGCGGCGGTCTCCTCCGGCCGCTTCCAGTAGCCGGCCATGACGTTGTCGCCGCGGACCTGGATCTCGCCCACGTCCTGGCCGTCCCAGGCCACCTCGCTGCCGTCCTCGTGGACGACCCGCACCTCGTTGCCCAGCAGCGGCAGTCCGGTCATGGCGAGGCGGCGGTCCAGCTCTTCCTGGGGGCGGTCGGCCAGGGTCGACTTGATCACCGAGACGGAGACGATGGGGCAGGTCTCGGTCAGGCCGTAGCCCACCCGCACCAGGCAGCCCAGCTCCTGGCGCGCGCGGCGGACCAGCTCGTAGGCGACGGGTGCGCCGCCCAGGACGATCTGGCGGAGGCTGGAGAGATCGTAGCGGGAACGGTCGGGGTAGTTGAGAAGCGCGTTGAGCATGGTGGAGACCATCAGCGCGGTCCTGGCCTTCTCCCGTTCCACGGCCCGGGCGAACAGCTCGGGGTCGAAGCGGGGGACGACGATCTGCGTTCCGCCCGCGGCGACCATGAACTGCGGCGTCCCCCAGGCGTTGACGTGGAAGAGCGGTACGGTGCCCACGATCATCCGCTCGCTGTCGTCCAGCTGGAGCGCCAGCACGGCGCTGAGCGCATGCAGGTAGAGGTTCCGGTGCGTGAGCATGACGCCCTTGGGCCGGCCGGTGGTGCCGCTGGTGTAGAAGACCTCCACGACCTCACGCTCGTCCGGCGGCAGCCCGAGCGGCCGCTCCTCCGCCTCCTCCAGGAGGGGGTCGAACTCCAGCCAGCCTCCCGGCAGCTGGCCGTCGGCGCCGCGGTAGACCAGCACGTGGTGGCGCACCGACGGGGGTTCGTCCAGCGAGCCGACGAGCGGGAGGAGTTCGGGCGAGGCGAAGAGCGCCACCGGTTCGGCGTCGTGGAGGATGAAGGAGACCTCCGCCGGGCTGAGGCGGATGTTGACCGGCACCAGGATGGCCCCCAGGGGCAGGACGGCGTAGTAGAGCTCCAGCAGCCGATGGCAGTTCATGCCCAGGTAGAGGATGCGATCGCCCCGCCGGACGCCCAGCCGGTCGGAGAGGACGGCGGTCAGGCGGCGGACGCGCCCGGCGTACTGGGCGTAGGTCAGCCGCGTCTCGCCGCAGACGATCGCCTCCTTGCCCCCGTAGAGCCGCTCGCTGCGCTCGAGGAAGCGGAGGGGGGTGAGGGGCACCTCCACAGGCGACACCTCCTGTCGGAAACCTTCCTCAACGGTTGGGATCATTCTACCCGTTTGCCGATGAATGAAATAGGCGTCTGGAGCGCGAAAGGGGCGGGGAGGGGCAGGGGGCCCCGCGGGGCGGCCGGCCTTGCCGGCTCGGCTATACTTTGGGGCGGCGGGAGGCGAGAAGATGGACGCACTCTCCGAAGCGATCCGAAAGGCGATGGAGGCCGTTGCGCCCCGCCTGGCCCACGTCACCTCGGTGGACGAGGCGGGGGAGCGCGTCGCCTTCGGGACGGGTTTCGCCTTCGACGAGCGCCACCTGGTCTGCAACTCCCAGGTCCTGCAGCAGGAGCGGGTCCTGGTGCAGATGCCCGACGGCAGAGAGCGGCACGCCCGCCGGATCGCGGCGGACCCGCTCTATTTCCTGGGCTTCCTGGAGATGGAGGACGGAGAGCCGGCCTGGCAGGAGGCACCGCCGGTCCAGTTCGTGCCGGAGGAGGAGCTCCGCCCCGGCTTGGCGGTGGTCGCCCTGGGCTATCCCATGGGCGACCAGATCGAGGTCACCTCCGGCGTGATCAGCGGCGTCGACCGGACCGTCTACCGGCCGGAGCGGATCCCCGTGGACGGCCTGGTGGTGACCGACGCCCCCATCCACCCCGGCAACACCGGCGGCCCGCTGCTCCTCCTGGACGGCCGCGTGGCCGGGATCAACGGCATCCCCTGGATGCACGGTCTGAGCCTGGCGGTGGGAGCGCCCGCCTTCACCCGGGTGATCGGCCAGATCCTGGAGCACGGGGAGGCCACCCATCCCTGGCTGGGCTTCTCGGGCCAGCGCGAGGTGATCGAGCCGGAGATGGTCAGCCTCCTGGGACTTCCGGTCGACCGCGGCATCGCCGTCCGCATGGTGACCGAGAACGGGCCCGGGGCCAGAGCCGGCGTCCAGCCGCTGGACCTGGTGGTGCGCGTCGACGACGTCCCCGCCGACTCGCTGGGCACCATCCGCCAGCGGCTCAGCCTCTACCGGCCGGGGCAGAGCGCCAAGCTGACGGTTTTGCGCGGCGGCGCCCTTCTGGAACTCGACTTTCCCGTGGAGCAGGTACCTCAACTCCGCGCGTTGCAATAACCCTGAAGGCGGCCGCCGACCGGCGCCGCCCGAGTCGGTGCGCGCGGAGGCGCCTCCTCCGCGGCGCGCGGAGGCGATGAAGAGGCATGGAGAGAGCAGCGGCCGGGCGAGGGGCGACCGCCCCCGCCACGGGCTGGGCGCTGGACGGGGGCCTGCCGGAGGAGGCCACCTTTCCCCGGGAGGAGCTGGCGCGGGCGGCGGCGCGGGTGCTGGAGGGCGACCCGCGTGCGCTGCAATACGGGGGCGGGGACGGGCCGCGCCGGCTGCGGCAGCAGGTGGCGCTCCACCTGGCCCGGCGCGGCCTTTGCGTCGAGCCGGAGCGGATCCTGGTGACGGCCGGCGCGGCCGAGGCGCTGGACCTGGCGGCCCGCGCGCTCCTCGCGCCGGATCGTCCGGTCTGGCTCCAGGAGCTGACCTGGTTCGGCGCCCTGCGCATCTTCGGCCGGAATGCCGGCGGCCGTCTCGAGGCCCTGCCCATGGACGGGGAAGGGCTCGACCTGGATGCGCTGGAGCGCGCGCTCCGGGAGGTGGAGTCCGGGCTCCGGCAGCGGCCGGCCTTCCTCTATCTGACCACGACCTTCCAGAATCCGACGGGCCGCACCCTGGGCGAGCCGGCGCGGCGGCGGCTGGCGGATCTGGCCCGCCGCCACGACCTCCTGATGCTGGAGGACGACCCGTACGGAGACCTGGCCTTCGACGGCGAGCCGCCGCTGCCCCTGGCGGCGCTGGCGCCGGAGCGGACGATCCTGGTGGGGACGGTCTCCAAGATCGTGGCGCCGGGCCTGCGCATCGGCTGGGCGGTGGCCGAGCCCCAGCTCCTCGGGCGGCTGGCCGCCCTCCGGCCGGGCGGCGAGACGCAACCCTTCGTCCAGGAGCTGCTCGCCGCCTGGTGGGAGGAAGCCGACCTCCCCGGGCGCGTCGCCGCGCTCCGGCGGACCTACCGGGCGCGACGGGACGCGCTCCTGGCGGGGCTGGAGCGGTGGCTCGCCCCGCGCGGCGCCAGCTGGGAGGTGCCGGCCGGCGGCTTCTTCGTCTGGCTCCGGCTGCCGGTGGGGGTGGACGCGGTCCGCCTCCAGGCCCTGGCCGAGGCGAGGGGCCTCCGCTACGCCGCCGGGCGCGCCTTCACCGTCGACGGGCACGAGCCCGGGGCGATCCGGCTCTGCTTCACCCACGAGAGGGAGGAGCGGCTGGAAGAGGCGGCGGGCGTCCTGGGCGAGGTGCTGGACCGGGCGCGGGAGGCGGCGGCCGTTTGAGCGCCGGCGCCGGGCGTCCGCGGCCCCACTCCCGGTCGGGAGCACCCGTGCCCGTGCTGGTCCTGGCCCCCTTCTTCCGCCGCCAGGCGGAGCTCTGGCAGCCCGGATGGCCGCCGGTCCGCTGGCTCCTGCCGCCCTCGGAGAGGCCGCCGGAAGGGTGGTGGAGAGCGCTGGGCGCCGAGCTGGCCGCGGTCGAGGTGGTGGTGGCCGGCGGCCACATCCGGCTGGAGCCGCTCCTCCCGCTGCTGCCGCGGCTCGCCTGGGTCCATGCCGCCTCGGCAGGCGTCGACCGCCTGGTCGAGCCGCTCCGCGAGGCCGCGCGGGCCGGGCGCCGGATCCTCCTGACCAACGCCAGCGGAACCAACGCCGTCCCCATCGCCGAACACGTGATCCTGGCCGTGCTCGCCCTGGCGCGAGGACTGCCGGAGTACGTCCGCCAGCAGGAGGCGCGGCTCTGGCGCCCGCACGAGGCGCGGGAGGTGCAGGGGGCGACGCTGGTCATCGCCGGCTACGGCTCCATCGGTCGCGAGGTGGCGCGCCGGGCGCGCGGACTGGGGATGCGGGTGCTGGGGCTTCGCCGCCGGCCGGGTCCGGTGGAGACCGGGGACGGCTGGGCGGACGAGGTCGGCGGTCCCGAGTCGGCCCGCGCCTTCTTCGCCCAGGCCGACTACCTCCTCCTGTCGCTGCCGCGGACGCCGGAGACGGAGCACTATCTGGACGCCGAGAAGATCGGATGGCTGCCGCAGCGGGCGGTGGTGATCAACGTCGGCCGGGGGGCGCTGGTGGACGAGGCCGCGCTGGTCGAGGCGCTCCGCTCGGGGAGGATCGCCGGGGCGGCGCTGGACGTCTTCGAGCGGGAGCCGCTTCCTCCCGAGAGCCCGCTCTGGGGCGATCCGCGCGTCCTGGTCACGCCCCACGTGGCCTGGAGTTCGCCGGAGACGCCGCGCCGGGGCGCCGAGCTCTTCGCGGCCAACCTGCGCCGCTACCTGGCCGGTCAGCCGCTCTGCAACCTTGTGGAACTGGAGGCGGGTTACTGAGACCGGGTGCCGGGCTCCGGTCCCGGCGCGGCCCGACCGATGTCGCGGCGCCAGAGGCCCCCGTCGAGCCGGAGCGAGGCGACTAGCGCCTGGGAGCGGTCCCGGGCCGCCGCCAGCGTGGGCCCTATGCCGACCGCGGTCAGGAGCCGCCCGCCTGCCGTCCGCCAGGTGCCGTCGCCCGCCTGGCGCGTTGCGGCGTGGAAGAGGAGCTGCTCGGGGAGACCGGTGCCGAGCGTCTCCGGCGTTCCCGCCGGCTGCCAGCGCTCGAGCCCGCGGATGGGCAGGTCGCGCCCGGGGGACTCGGGGTAGCCCGGGGCGGCGAGGACGGTGCCGAGCGCCCAGCGACGGGGCGCATCGCCGGGCGGGCCGGCGGGGGGAAGGCCCTCCGGCAGCTCCCCGCGGGCGGCGGCGAGGAGGAGCTCCGACCAGCCGCGGAAGCCGCCCGGGAGGCCGCCGGAGAGGGCGCCGCCGGGCGCGCCGCAACCCGCCAGCAGGGGGAGGAGGACCTGCGCCTCGGGGTCGCCCAGGCGCGCGTTGAACTCGAGCACCCGCGGACCCTCCCGGGTCAGCATCAACCCCGCGTAGAGGAAGCCGTGAAAGGGGGCGCCCTCCTCGGCCAGGCCGGCCAGGGCGGGCGCCAGGATGCGCCGGTCGACGGCCTCCAGCAGCTCCGGCCCCGCGTCGGCCACCGGCGCATAGGCGCCCATCCCGCCCGTGTTGGGTCCGCGGTCACCCTCCAGGAGCCGCTTGTGATCACGGGCCACGCCCAGGCGGAGCCAGCCGCGGCCCCCGGCCAGGGCGAAGACGGAGAGTTCCCTCCCCTCCAGGTGCTCCTCCAGCACCAGCCGCCGGCCCGCCTCGCCCAGGGCACCGGCGAGGAGGCGGCGGGCGACCTCCAGCGCCTCGCTGGCGTCGCGCGCGACGAAGACGCCCTTGCCGGCGGCCAGGCCGTCCGCCTTGAGCACGTAGGGCGGGCGGCGGGAGGCGGTCCAGCGGGCCACCTCCTCCGGCGAGGAGGCCAGGCCGAAGGCGGGACCGGGGATCCCGTGACGGGCCATGAAGAGGCGGGCCCAGGCCTTGCTGCTCTCGATACGGGCGGCGGCCCGGACCGGGCCGAGGCAGGGGATGCCGGCGACCGCCAGCGCGTCGGCCACACCGGCGGCCAGGGGCGCCTCGGGGCCGACCACCACCAGCTCCGCCCGCCAGTCGCGCGCGACGGCCACCACCTGCTCCGGCTCCTCGGCCGGGCCGGGCAGGGTGGCCACGCCTGCCGCGCGCAGGCCGTCGTTCCCCGGCAGGACCGCCACGGCCGGTCCGCCCGGGTCGCGAAGGAGCCACCAGGCGAGCGCGTGCTCGCGGGCGCCGGAACCCAGGATCAGGATCCGCGCCGGGCGCCGCCGCCCCGAACCCGTTCCTCTCGCCGCCCCCGCAGGGGGCGGGGTCGCTTCCAAGGGCGCTTCCTCCTCGCCGCCGGTCCGTTCAGTGACGGAAGTGGCGGACGCCGGTGAAATAGAGGGCGATGCCCGCCTCCCGGCAGGTGCGGATCGTCTCCTCGTCGCGGATCGAGCCGCCGGGCTCGACGATGGCGGCGATTCCCGCCTCGGCCGCCGCCTCGGCCACGTCCCCGAAGGGGAAGAAGCCGTCGGAGGCGAGGACGGCGCCGCGGGCGGCCTCACCCGCCCGCTCCAGCGCCTGGCGGGCGGCGTCGATGCGGTTGACCTGGCCGGCACCGATGCCCAGCGTGCGTCCGTCCCGGGCCACGACGATGGCGTTGGAGCGGGCGTGGCGGACCACGCGCCAGGCGAACTCCAGGTCGGCGAGGAGCGGGGAGCCGGGAGGAAGCGGGTCCCCGGCCACCGGGCGCCAGGTGGTGGGATCCACAGGCTGGAGGTCGGCCTCCTGGAGGAGGGCGCCGCCTGCGATGGGGCGCAGCTCCAGGGGGGCGGCGACGGGCGCCTCCGGGTCGAGGGCGAGCAGGCGCAGGTTCCGCCTCCGCTTCAACCGCTCCAGAGCCTCCGGCTCGAAGCCGGGCGCCGCCACCACCTCCAGGAAGAGGTCGCCCAGATCGGCGGCCGTGGCCGCGTCCACCGGCCGGTTGAGGGCCACGACGCCGCCGAAGATGGAGACCGGATCGGCGTCGCGGGCACGGGCGAAGGCCTGCGCCAGCGTCTCCCCCAGGGCGACGCCGCAGGGGGTGGCGTGTTTGACGGCCGCCGCCGCCGGCCGCCCGCTGGCGTCGAACTCGCGCACCAGCCGCCAGGCGGCCTGCGCGTCCTGCAGGTTGTTGTAGGAGAGGGGCTTCCCCTGCAGGGGCACCGCCTCCGCCAGCGCGGTGGGACGCGCCGGGCCCCGGGGCCGCGCCTCGGCATAGACGGCCGCCCGCTGGTGCGGATTCTCGCCGTAGCGGAGATCGGCCAGCTTCCGGAGGCCGAAGGGGAGCTCCGCGGGCAGCTCGCCCTCGCCGGCCGGCCCCGGCGGCTCCAGCCAGCCCGCCACCGCGGCGTCGTAGACGGCCACGTGGCGGAAGGCGGCGGCCGCCAGGCGGCGCCGCTCCCCGGGCCCGAGGTCGCCCGCCTCGCGCAGCGCCTCCAGCACCGGCCCGTACTGGGCGGGGTCGGAGAGGACGACCACCGAGGGCCAGTTCTTGGCGGCGGCCCGGAGCAGCGTGGGGCCGCCGATGTCGATCTGCTCCAGCGACGGCTGCTCCAGGAAGGGGTAGAGGTTGACCGCCACCAGGTCGATGGGCTCGATCCCCGCGCGGCGGATCTCCTCCAGGTCGCCCGCCTCCTCCCGCCGCGCCAGGATGGCGGCGTGGATGGCGGGGTGGAGCGTCTTGACGCGGCCGGCGAGCATCTCCCCCCAGCCGGTCACCTCCTCCACCGGCGTCACCGGCACGCCCGCCGCCTCCAGGGCACGGGCCGTCCCGCCCGTGGAGAGGAGCCGGACGCCCAGCTCGACCAGGCCCCGTCCCAGCTCGACGATGCCGATCTTCTCGCTGACGCTCAGAAGTGCCCGACGGATCCGCATGAAGCTTCTCACCTCGCCGTCACGTTTCGGGGAGCTGCAGGACGCGCCGGCCGCGGATGCGCAGCCGGTCGAGCGCGTAGAGCCGGATCGCCTCCGGGTAGATCCGGTGTTCCTCGCGCAGGATCCGGTCGGCCAGGCTCTCGGGGGTGTCCTCGTCCAGCACCGGCACCGCGGCCTGGAGGATGATGGGCCCGTGGTCCATCTCCTCGTCCACGAAGTGGACGGTGCAGCCCGCCACCCGCACCCCGTACTCCAGCGCCTGGCGCTGCGCCTCCAGGCCGGGAAAGGCCGGGAGCAGGGAGGGGTGGACGTTCGTCACCCGCCCGCCCAGCGCCTCGAGAAAGGCGGTTCCGACCAGCCGCAGGAAGCCGGCCATGGCGCAGAGCTCCACCCCCCGCTCGAGGAAGCGTCCGGCCAGCGCCCGCTCGTACGCCTCCCGGTCCGGGAACTCCCTCCGCTCCAGCACCTGCGCCGGAACCCCGTGCGCCCGCGCCACCTCCAGCGCCCGGACGCCCGCCCTGTCGGAGAGGACGAGCCGTGGTTCGGCCGGCAACTCGCCCCGCTCCACCGCCGCCAGGATCGCCTCCAGGTTGGAGCCCCGGCCCGAGACCAGGAAGCCCAGCGGCACCGGGCTGCCCGGAGAGCGCCCGGCGGGGCGGGAGCCGTCGAAGAGGAGCCCGCCCCGGCTGCTCATGCCCGGACCACCCGCCCGGCCGGCCAGACTTCCTGCCCCGCGGCCCGCAGGCGGCGGGCCGCCTCCTCCTCGGCGCCGGCGGCCACCACCAGGACGAAGCCGACGCCCAGGTTGAAGACGCGCTCCATCTCCGCCTGCGCCACCTCGCCCGCCTCGCGGATGGCGCGGAAGAGGGGCGGCTCGGGCCAGCTGCGCTCGATCTCGGGGCGGAGGCCGGCGGGCAGGACGCGCCGGAGGTTGGCCTCCAGCCCCCCGCCGGTCACGTGGGCGGCCGCGTGGACCGCCTCGCCCGCAGCCCGGAGGAGATCGAGGACCGGTCGCACGTAGATGCGGGTGGGCTCCAGCAGCAGGTCGCCCAGGGCGGGGGCGGTCGGCCCCGTTCCCGGGAGCGGCCGGTCGAGGCGCAGGCCGCCCCGTTCCAGCAGCGCCTTCCTGGCGAGGGCGTAGCCGTTGGCGTGGAGGCCGGAGCTGGCCAGCCCCAGCAGCCGGTCGCCCGGCCGGACGCGCTCCGGCCCGAGCCGGCGTTCCTCCTCCACCACCCCCACGGCGAAGCCGGCCAGGTCGTAGCGGCCGGGCGGGTAGAGGTCGGGCATCTCGGCCGACTCGCCGCCCAGGAGCGCGCACCCCGCCTGCCGGCAACCCTCGGCCACGCCCGCCACCACGCGGGCCACGAAGGCGGGCTCCAGGCGGTGCGCCGCCAGGTAGTCGAGGAAGAAGAGCGGCTCGGCACCCACCGTCAGGATGTCGTTGACGTTCATGGCCACGCAGTCGACGCCCGCGCCCTCGTGCCGGTCCAGGGCGGCGGCCAGGAGGAGTTTGGAGCCGACCCCGTCGGCGCCTGCCACCAGGAGCGGCCTGCGGTACCCACCGGGCAGGCGGGAGAGGCCGGCGAAGCCGCCCACCCCCGCCACCACCTCGGGCCGCTGCGTCGCCCGCGCCAGCGGCGCGATGCGCCGGACCAGCTCTTCGGCGTCCTCCAGGTGGACCCCCGCCGCCGCGTAGGTGAGGGGGACCGGGCGCGGGGGGCGCTGCGTCGCGTCGCTCATCCGATCGCTTCCTCCAGGGGGGAGGGGGGGAGGGGCAGCGCCGGGGGCCGCTCCTCTCCGTCGTCCGGCAGCGGCACCGGGTAGTCGCCCCGGAAGCAGGCGGTGCAGAAGCGGGCGGCCCGGCCAGGCCTCTCGCCGGCGGCCTCCAGCAGCCCCTCCAGGCTGAGGAAGGCGAGGCTCTCCACCCCCAGCTCCGCGCGCATCTCCGCCACCGTCCGGCTGGCGGCGAAGAGCTCGCCCCGCTTGGAGGCGTCGATGCCGTACCGGCAGGGGAAGCGGAAGGGCGCGGAGGCGATGCGCAGGTGGACCTCCGCGGCGCCCGCCGCGCGGAGCAGGTCGACGATCCGGCGGGCGGTGGTCCCCCGCACCAGCGAGTCGTCCACCAGCACCACCCGGCGGCCGGCCACCACCGGGCGGACCACGTTCAGCTTGAGACGGACCCGGTCGCCGCGGTCCGCCTCCTCCGGCTCGATGAAGGTCCTCCCCACGTACCGGTTCCGCACCAACCCCATCTCGTAGGGAAGGCCGAGCGCCTCGGCGTAGCCCGAGGCGGCGGAGAGGCTGGAGTCGGGGACGCCGATCACCACGTCGGCCGCCGCCGGCGCCTCGCGGGCCAGCGCCCGGCCGCTCCGCTTGCGGAAGCTGTGCACGTCGCCGCCGGCCAGCAGGGTGTCCGGCCGGGCGAGGTAGATCAGCTCGAAGAGGCAGAGCGCCTGCCGGTCGCCTTCCTGGGGGCGGGCGTAGCGCCGCCGCCGGAGGCCGGCCGGCCCGATCACCGCCGCCTCGCCCGGCTCCACGTCACCCAGCGGCTCCGCCCCCACCGCGTCCAGGGCGCAGCTCTCCGAGGCGACCACCCAGGCCTGTCCCAGCCGGCCCAGGGTGAGCGGGCGGATGCCGTACGGGTCGCGCACCGCCCAGAGCGCCGAGGGACCCAGGAGGGCGAGGGCGAAGGCGCCCTGGAGGATGTGGAGGGCCTCGAGGAAGGCCTCGCCCAGATCCGGCTCCGGCCGGGCCGCCACCAGGTGGGCGATCACCTCGCTGTCGCTCTCGCTCTGGAAGATGGAACCGCGCTGCTCCAGCGCCCGCCGGAGCCGCCCGGCGTTGACCAGCTCGCCGTTGTGCGCCAGCGCCGCCGGCCCCTGCCGGAGCCGGACGAGGAAGGGCTGGGCGTTCTCCAGGCGGCTGGCGCCGCTGGTGGAGTAGCGGACGTGGCCGAGCGCGGCGTCCGGCCCGAGACCCCGCAGCCGCGCCAGCCGCTCGGGCGGGAGCGCCTCGTCCACCGTCCCCATCCCCCGTTCGACGGCCAGCTCCCCTCCGGGTGTGCGGACGGCGATGCCGGCCGACTCCTGCCCGCGGTGCTGGAGCGCCACCAGGCCGCGCCGGACCAGCGGCACCGGATCGGGGTGGTTCCAGACGGCGAAGATGCCGCAGGCCTCGCGCGGGGCGCCGCTCAGTTCGGCCATCCGCCCACCCCCTCGACCAGCCGACCCAGCGGCTCGAGTCGCAGACCGTGCCGGCGCGCCCGCGCCTCCATCTCGGCCGTCCGCTCCGGCGCCACCGCCAGGAGGAAGCGGCCCGGCTCCCAGACCGACGCCGCACCCTCCCCGCCCGCGGCGGACTCCGGCGGCTCCTCGAGCCCGAGCCCCCCGGGCAGCCAGCTTGCGAGCGTGGCGGCCAGGCCCGCGCGGCCCACGTGGGCCGCGACCGCCAGCCCCTCGGCCACCGCGGCCCGGCAGGCTTCCTGAAGCCGCCGCTCCTCTTCCAGGAGGGCGTCCAGGCCAGACTCCCCGCCGGCCGGGCTGCAGAGCAGGAGGAGCCAGCCCGGCCCGGGTCGCGCCAGCGCGCGCTCGAAGTCGCGGACGCGTCCCACGGCGCCGATGACGGGGGTGGGCACGGCGCCCGCCTCCCCCGTCTCGTTGTAGAAGCTGACGTTGCCGCCCACCACCGGCACCCCCAGGTGCTCCGCGGCCCGGGCGACGCCCTCCACCAGGTCGAGGAAGTCCCCCATCACCTCGGGCCGCTCCGGGCTGGCCAGGTTGAGCGCGTCCACCAGGGCCAGCGGCTCCGCGCCCAGGGCGGCCAGCGGGCGGAGGGCGGCGGCGACGCTGAGCGCGGCGCCCAGGAAGGGATCGCGCCCGCACGCCTCCTCGCGCCCGGCCATGGCCAGCGCCAGCGCCCCGCGACCGCCCGGCAGGCGGAGGAGCGCCGCCCCCTGGTCGCCGCCGAAGCCCGGGGCGCGCAGGGTGAGGTGACCCACCTGGCGGTCGTACTGCTCGCTCACCCGGCGGAGCAGGGCGGGATCCGGGAGGGGCGGCCGCCCGGGCGCTCCGGGCTCGCGGCCGCTCTCGGCCTGCCGGCCGCGTCTGCGGGCGGGCCGCCGGTAACGCGGCGCCTTCTCGGTCAGCGCCGCCACGGGCAGGTCGACCACCGTCCGGCCCCGCCAGAGGGCGACCAGGCGACCGTCGCCGGTCACCCGGCCGATCCGCCGGGCTGGCAGGCCGAAGCGGCCGACCAGTTCCTCCACCTCCGCCTCGCGCCCGGCCGGGCTGACCAGGAGCATGCGCTCCTGCGTCTCGGAGAGCAGGATCTCGTACGGCCCCAGGGTGGGGTCGCGCAGCGCCACCCGGTCGAGGTCGAGGAGGAGCCCCGTCCCCGCCCGGGCCGCCGCCTCCGCGGCGGAGGCGGCGATGCCGCCCGCGCCCAGGTCGTTGAGGCCGACCACGAGACCCGCCTCGGCCAGGGCGAGGCAGCCCTCGATCAGCACCTTGCCCGCGAGGGGGTCGCCCACCTGGACGGCGGGACGGAGCGAACGCTCCTCCCCGCCGGCGGCGGCCAACGCCCGCGAGGCGAGGAGACTGGCGCCGTGGAGGCCGTCGCGGCCGGTGGCCGAGCCGAGGAGCCAGACCGGGTTGCCCTCGCCCCGGGCGGCGGGGGAGAGGAGCGAACCCGGGCGGAGGAGCCCCACGCACATCACGTTCAGGAGCGGTGCGGCCGCGTAGCCCGGGTGGAAGACGACCTCCCCGCCCACGGTGGGCACGCCCACCGAGTTGCCGTAGTCGCCGACGCCGCGGACCATGCCGTCGAGCAGGCGCAGGGAGCGGCGGTCGCCCGGCGGGCCGACCCGGAGCGAGTCGAGGAGCGCCACCGGCCGGGCTCCGGTGGAGAGGACGTCGCGGAGGATGCCTCCCGCGCCGGTGGCCGCACCCTGGTAGGGATCGACGGCGGTGGGGTGGTTGTGGCTCTCGATGCGGACGGCCACCCACCAGCCCTCCCCCGTCTCCACCACCCCGGCGTTGCCTCCCGGCCCCTGGACCACCTGCGGCCCCGCGGAAGGAAGCCGGCCCAGGAACGCCCGGGAGGACTTGTAGCTGCAGTGCTCGGACCAGAGGAGCCCGAAGACGCCCAGCTCCACCGGGTTGGGATCGCGGCCGATCAGCCGGACGACGCGCCGGTACTCCCCGGCGGTCAGGCCGACTTCCTCCCAGACCGGCCGGCGTCGCCGGCGTCGAGCTCGAGCGTGAAGGTCGGCGGGGGTTGTCACGCGGCTTGCCCACCCCTCTCGGCGGTCCTTGCAGCAAGAGGCGTCATGCCATCACGGTCGCCATCATGGCGTCCACATCGGAATCCACGTCTCGGGACCCCTGGCGCCCCGCTCGGCACCCTCGTCCGCTCCCAGGAGCGAGCGCAGGAGCCGGAGCCCGTCGACCGACCCCTGCCATGCGGCGACGGCGCGCTCGGGATGCGGCATCAGCCCCATCACGTTCCCGGCGGCGTCGGCGACGCCGGCGATGCTCGCCTCGGAGCCGTTGGGGTTGGCCTCGGGCGTCACCTCGCCGCGGGCGTCGGCGTAGCGGAGGAGGATGCGTCCCTGGGCGGCCAGCCGCTCCGCCTCGCCGGGGGGAAGCCGGTAGTTGCCGGCGCCGTGGGCGACGGGCAGGCGGATCACCTCGCCCGGTCGCAGCGCCGCGGTCAGGGGCGCCCGGTCGCTCTCCACCCGCAGGTGGACCGTGCGGCAGACGAAGCGGCCGCTCTCGTTCCGGACCAGGGCGCCGGGGAGGAGCCCCGCCTCACAGAGGATCTGGAAGCCGTTGCAGATGCCCAGGACCAGGCCCCCCGCGGCGGCGTGGGCCCGTACCGCCCGCATCACCGGCGCGCGGGCGGCCACGGCCCCCGGGCGGAGGTAGTCGCCGTAGCTGAAGCCCCCGGGCAGGACCACCAGGTCGACCGCGGGCAGCGTCGCGCGCTCGTGGTCGACGGGGACAGCCTCCTCCCCCAGCACCTCCCGGAAGGCCCAGAGCGTGTCCCGGTCGCAGTTGGAGCCGGGGAAGTGGACGACGGCCACGCGCAGCGGGCTCACCCCCCGGCCGGCGCGCCCGCCGGCTCCCACGCCTCGACGTGCAGCTCCGCCGTCTCCAGGAGCGGGTGAACCAGCAGCTCGTCGCAGGCGGCCTGCGCCTCGGCCAGCGCCCGCTCCCGATCGGGCGCCTCCAGCACCAGCTCGACGCGCCGGCCGACGCGGACGCTCTCCAGCGACGGATGGGCGGCGGCCAGCGCCGCCCGGACCGTGTCGCCCTGGGGATCGCGGACCCCGGGCCGTGGCATCGCCTCCACCACCACCCGCCAGCGGCTCACCGGGCCGCCTCCCGGAGCCGCCGGAGCACCTCGCGGTAGGCGCCGGTCACGTCGCCCAGGTCCCGGCGGAAGCGGTCCTTGTCCAGCCGCTCCCCGGTCTCCACGTCCCAGAACCGGCAGGTGTCGGGGGTGATCTCGTCGCCCAGGAGCAGGGAGCCGTCGGCGGCCCGGCCGAACTCCAGCTTGAAGTCGATCAGGCGGAGCCCGCGCTCCGCCAGCCAGGGGAGCAGCGCCTGGTCGACCGCCAGCGCCAGCCGTTCCACCTCGCGCATCTCTTCCTCCGTGGCCAGGCCCAGCGCCTGGGCGTGGGTGGCGTTGATCCAGGGGTCGCCCAACGCGTCGTCCTTCAGGAAGAACTCGACCACCGGCCGGGCCAGCACCTCGCCCTCGGCCCGGCCCAGTCGCTGGGCGAGGCTCCCGGCGACCACGTTGCGGACCACCACCTCGACGGGGATCATCTTGAGGCGCCGCACCCGCATCGAGCGCCGGCCCAGCCGCCCCAGGAAGTGCGTCCGGATCCCGCGCGCCTCCAACGCCTCGAAGACGAGCGCGCTGATCTCCCGGTTGAGCTCCCCCTTCTGCGCGATCTGTGCCCGTTTCGCCCCGTTGAAGGCGGTGGCGTCGTCCTTGAACTCGACGCGCAGCACCTCCGGCTCCCCGGTGGCGAAGACGATCTTCGCCTTGCCCTCATACAGCTGCGTCTCCGTCGCGCCCGCCATGCCGCCCACCTCCCGCCTGCTCGGATCTTCCTTCCAGCGATGCCGCCGCCCCGCCGGCCCCGTCCGATCCGCGCCGCGCGCCCGCGGCACCGCCCGCTCCCCCCGCCTCCAGCCCGAGACGGGCGAAGAGCGTGGGGATGTGTCGCAGAGTCGATCCCAGGTCGAAACAGGCCGCAAGCCCGTCTCGGCCCAGGCGCCCCACCACCTCGGGGTCCTCCGCCAGCGCCCGGCGGAATTCGGGCCCGCCGTCCAAGGCGCGCAGCGCGTGTGCCTGGACCCGCGCGTACGCCTCCTCCCGCGTCATGCCGCTCGCGACCAGGGCGGTCAGCACCCGCTCCGAATGGATCACGCCGCCGCCCAGGTCCAGATTCCGCGCCATCGCGCCCGGACGGACCTCCAGCCCCTCGACCAGCTCGCGTTCGAGGCGGAGCATGTAGCCGAGCAGGCTGGTGGCGTCGGGCAGGATCACCCGCTCCACGGAGGAATGGCTGATGTCCCGCTCGTGCCAGAGCGCCTGGTTCTCCAGCGCAGCCAGCGCGTAGCCGCGGAGCAGCCGGGCGAGGCCCGTCACCCGCTCCGACCGCTCGGGATTCCGCTTGTGGGGCATGGCCGACGACCCCTTCTTGCCCGGCGGGAAGGGCTCCAGGAGTTCGCCCACCTCGCTCCGGGCCAGCCCCCGCAGGTCGACCGCCATCCGCTCCAGCGTGCCGCCGGTGATGGCGACGGCGGAGAGCGCCTCGGCGTGCCGGTCGCGGCCCAGCACCTGGCTGGAGATCGGTGCGGGCTCCAGGCCGAGCCGCCGGCAGACCCGCTCCTCCCACCGCGGGTCGCCGCTGGCATAGGTGCCCACCGCGCCCGCCAGGCGACCCACCGCCACCGCCCGCCGGGCACGGAGCAGCCGCTCCCGGTCGCGGCCCAGCTCCTCCCAGTCCAGGGCCAGCTTGAGGCCCAGCGTCACCGGCTCCGCGATCATCCCGTGCGTCCGTCCGGCCATCGGCTGATACGCCCAGCGCTCGGCCTGCCGGCGGAGGGCGAGGCGGAGCCCGTCGAGCTCCTCGACCAGCAGGTCGAACGCCTGGCGCAGCTGGAGTCCCAGCGCGGTGTCGACCACGTCGTAGGAAGTGAGGCCATGATGCAGCCAGCGCCCCGCCTCCCCCACCTGCTCGGCCAGAGCGCTGACGAAGGCGATGACGTCGTGCTGTACCCGCGCCTCGATCTCGGCGATCCGCGGCGGCAGCCGCTCGGGGAGGAGCGGCCGGCCCTCGGGATCGGCCGGCAGCGCGCTCCGGATGGCCGCGGGCACCCCGGCGGGCACGACCCCGAGCTCGGCCTGCGCCTCGAGCGCCGCCAGCTCCACCTCCAGCCAGAGCCGCCAGCGCTGCTCGTCGGACCAGAGTCGCCGGAAGGAAGGCAGGGTGTAGCGCTCGATCACCTGGGGCCGCCTTCCCTCTCGGAGGCCTCCGCCGGCACACTGCCACCGCTCCAGCTGCGGTCGGCCTCGCGCAGGTCGGCGGCCTGCCTCTCGCGCCGGCGCCGGAGCCGCTCCGCCAAGGCGGGGTCGTCCAGGGCCAGGATGGCGGCCGCGAGAAGGGCGGCGTTCCGCCCGGCGTCGGCGCCGACCGCGGCGACCGGCACGCCCGGCGGCATCTGGACCACGCTGAGGAGCGCATCCCACCCCCCCAGCGGGCCCGCCGCCAGGGGAAGGCCGATGACGGGCCGCACGGTGTGCGCCGCGACGGCGCCGGGGAGTGCGGCCGAGAGGCCGGCCGCCGCGATGAAGAGGCGGATCCCCCGGGTCTCCGCCTGGCGGACGTACTCGGCCAGATCGTCCGGGGTCCGGTGTGCGGAGAGGATGCGCTGTTCCCAGGGGATCCCCAGCTCCCGGAGCTCCTCCGTGCAGGCGGTCACGCGCGGGATGTCCGAGGGACTGCCGACGAGGAGCGCCACGGATGGCAAGAGCGATCGCCTCCCCCAGCGTGGGCGGGATGCCGTCCAAATGCGAACGCTAAGGCGTACTCAGTATATATCGTTCGGCGTGGATGGCCAACGTACGGAGGGGCCTCAGGATAAGGTACGTCTTGGGGCGACGGGCGCGGCACCGGGGGGCGCGGCCTGCCCCCGTTTGGCTTTCTGGACGGAAGGGAATATGATTAGACACGCTTCGAAATGAATAACGACGGGTACTCCTCCAAGGAGGTGAAGCCGCTTGTCCCATCCGGAAGAAGGCGAGCTCCTAGTCCTGCCGCGGCTGCCCGAGCCGGTCCCGGGGGCGCGGGAGCGGAGCGTGCGGCACCTGGTGACGGCCCACTCGCAGCTGGAGGGGGCGGGTTTTCGCGTGCGCAGGCCCTTTCCGGGTCCTGAGGCGGACCTGCGGGAGACCGATCCCTTCCTCCTGCTGGACCACATCGGGCCCGTCGACTACGGGCCCCGCGAGGCCCGCGGAGCACCCTGGCACCCGCACCGCGGCTTCGAGACGGTCACCTACATCATGGCCGGCGCCTTCCGCCATCAGGACTCCAACGGCGGCGGCGGGCTGATCCGGGCCGGGGATACGCAGTGGATGACGGCGGGGTCCGGCATCCTTCACGACGAGATGCCGCCCGAGGAGCTCTACCTGCACGGGGGCCTCTTCCACGCGGTGCAGCTCTGGGTCAACCTGCCCCGGCGGCTGAAGTGGACGCCGCCGCGCTACCAGGACATCCACCACGAGCGGGTGACGCGCGTCATCTCCCCGGACGGGGGCGCGCTCCTGCGCATCATCGCGGGCGAGGTGGGCGGCCACAAGGGTCCCGGTGTCACCTGGACGCCGATCGACTACCTCCACGCGTCGATCACGCCGGGCGCTCGGCTGCGCCTGGCCTGGCGCGAGAACTTCAACGCCCTGGCCTACGTGCTGATCGGCAGCGGGAGCGTCGGCCCCGAGGCGACTCCGATCCAGGCGGGACAGCTGGCGGTCTTCGGCCCGGGCGAGGTCGTCACGCTCACCGCGGACCGGCGCCAGCCCGGCACGCTCGACGCCGAGTCGGCGCCGGCCATGGAGGTGCTGCTCCTGGGCGGCCTGCCGATCCGCGAGACCATCGCCTTTTACGGTCCCTTCGTCATGAACACGCGGGAAGAGATCATCCAGGCGTTCGAGGATTTCCAGGCGGGACGGATGGGGACCGTGCCGGCGACGGTGCTCGAACCGGCGCCGGTGACCGGGTCGGGTCAGGGCGCCTCCGGGGAGAGCGGAGGCGACGGCGACCGGGATCCGGCGCGATGAGGCGGTGGTTGGCGCAGCACCCGGAGGAGCAGGTGGTGCAGATGCGCTGGGCGCTGGAGGCCGAGGAGGGCGCAGGCGTCTACATCGTCTACGAGCAGGAGCGGCCCTCGCGGAGCGTCGGCTTCGCCCGGGAGGTCGAGTCCTGAAGGCGGCGAGCCTTCCTTCTCGCGACAGTGGCAGGGGGCGGAGCCCGGCAAGCGTGCAAAGGAGGGGACAGGTGTGGCCGAGATCGAGGTGGACAGCGCCAGCTTCCAGTCCGAGGTGGCGGGGTCGGAGCTGCCGGTTCTGGTCGACTTCTGGGCCGACTGGTGCGCCCCGTGCCGGATGCTGGCGCCCATCGTCGAGGAGCTGGCCGAGGAGTACGAGGGGCGGCTCAAGGTGGCGCGGCTGGACGTGGACGCCAACCCCGACCTGGCCTCCCGGTTCGGGGTCATGAGCATCCCGACGCTCCTGATCTTCAAGGAAGGAGCGCCGGTGGAGCGGCTGGTGGGCTACCGTCCCAAGGAGCAGCTGAAGCGCGCCATCGACAAGGTGCTCGGCTGAGGGAAGCCGCGGGCAGGATCCGGCAGGAGAGGGGCAAGGAGACCCGAGGCGGCGCCGCTCGGCGCCGCCTCGGGTCTCTCGTGTCTGGCGGTCGGCGCGCCGTGTGGCGGATCTGTCCCATCGTCACCTTGTGGCCGGGGCGCAGGGTCGGCTATACTTGAGCGCAGCACTCGGAATTCGCCCGGCAGACCCCGGAGCTGCGCGTTGGGCCGGGCGGCCGTCGGAGGCTGTCGTGACCGGAAAGGGGCTGGTAGCGTGACCATCAAGTCCGCACCCGTCACCAAGCAGGAATACCAGTGGGGTTTCCGCGACCCCGACGACCGGTACGTCTACCGCGGAACGAAGGGGCTCTCGCGGGAGGTCGTCGAGGAGATCTCGCGGCTGAAAAACGAGCCGGACTGGATGCGGGAGTTCCGCCTGCACGCGCTGGACGTCTTCCTCTCCAAGCCGATGCCCACCTGGGGCGTCGATCTCTCGGAGATCGACTTCGACCAGATCACCTACTTCATGCGCGCGGCCGACCGGCCGGGGGACGACTGGTCGGACGTGCCGGAGTACATCAAGAAGACCTTCGACCGGCTCGGCATCCCCGAGGCGGAGAAGAAGTGGCTGGGCGGCGTCTCGGCGCAGTACGAGTCGGAGGTCGTCTACCACTCGATCCGCGAGGACTTGAAGAAGAAGGGCGTCATCTTCCTCGACACCGACAGCGCGGTGCGCGAGTACCCCGACCTGGTCCGCGAGTACTTCGGCACCGTGGTGCCGCCCGAGGACAACAAGTTCGCGGCGCTCAACAGCGCCGTCTGGTCGGGCGGCTCCTTCATCTACGTGCCCAAAGGGGTCACCGTCGACATCCCGCTCCAGGCCTACTTCCGCATCAACGCCGAGCGGATGGGCCAGTTCGAGCGGACGCTGATCATCGTCGACGAGGGCGCCAAGGTCCACTACGTGGAGGGGTGCACGGCCCCGACCTACTCCAGCGAGTCGCTCCACTCGGCGGTGGTCGAGATCGTCGCCAAGGCGGGCGCGAGCGTCCGCTACACCACGATCCAGAACTGGTCGAACAACGTCTACAACCTGGTGACCAAGCGGGCCGTCGCCTACGCCAACGCCACCGTGGAGTGGATCGACGGGAACCTCGGCTCCAAGGTGACCATGAAGTATCCGAGCGTCTACCTGATGGAGCCGGGCGCCAAGGCCGACATCCTCTCCATCGCCTTCGCCGGCAAGGGGCAGGACCAGGACGCGGGCGGCAAGGCGATCCACGTGGCGCCCTACACCACCTCGACCATCCGCTCCAAGTCGATCTCCAAGGACGGCGGCGTCACCCTCTTCCGCGGCCTGGTGGAGGTGGCGCCGGAGGCGCACCACGTCCGCTCGAGCACCAAGTGCGACGCGCTCATCCTGGACGAGATCTCCAAGTCGGACACGGTCCCGACCATCAACGTCGCCAACGACGAGGTGACCATCGAGCACGAGGCGACGGTCTCCAAGCTCTCCGAGGAGCAGCTCTTCTACCTGATGAGCCGCGGACTGACCGAGGAGCAGGCGGCGCACATGATCGTCATGGGCTTCATCGAGCCCTTCGCCAGGGCGCTGCCCATGGAGTACGCGGTGGAGCTGAACCGGCTGATCGAGATGGAGATGGAGGGCGCGGTCGGTTGAACCAGGAGGAGGCGAGCGGCCAAGAGGGCTGGCTGCCGGCGGTGGCGCCCGAGGAGGTGCCCGAGGGGGAGGCGCGGCGGGTCCTCCTCCGGGGTCACCCCATCGCGCTCTGTCGCGTGGAGGGCCATCTCTACGCGGTGGACGACACCTGCTCGCACGAGGAAGCCTCGCTCTCCCAGGGCCGCCTCGTGGGCGAGACGATCCAGTGCCCCAAGCACGGCTCCCGCTTCAGCCTGAGGACCGGCAAGCCGCTCTCGCTCCCCGCCTACCGGCCGATCCGGACCTATGCGGTGGAGGAGCGCGACGGCCGGATCTACGTCGAGCTCCCCTGAGGAAGCAGGCGGAGCGCCCAGGCGATCTCGCTCCCGGGCCGGATCAGCCGACCGGGGTGCGCCCTCGCCTGCCCCTCCCACGCCTCCGGCGCGGAGGCCAGGGCGACCAGCGGCGCGACGGCGGCCAACGTGGGCAGGGTCATGAAGAGCTGGCCGGTGCGATAGCCGGCCAGCGCCTCTTTCGGGCGGAGCCAGCGGGAGTCCATCAGCTCGTCCGGGCTGAGCCGGAGCGGCTGGCCCTCCGGGTAACGCGCCAGGAAGTAGGCCGTCTCCACCCGCCGCGGCACGTAGGGCGGCGCCAGCAGCCGGCCCAGGGGGAGCAGGGCCTCCGCCTCCAGCTCGAGCCCCGTCTCCTCGGCCAGCTCGCGCAGCGCGGCCGCCTGCAGCCCGCGCAGGTCGCCCTCCTCCGCCCCGGTGCCGCGGTAGGCCTCCTGAAGAAGGGGGGAGAGCGGGCGCTGCCCCGGGGTGCCGTCCGGCTCCCGGTCCGCGGGCTCCACCATGCCGCCGGGGAAGGCCCAGCTGCCCGGCGCGATGCTGCCGGGGATCTCGGCGCGGCGGACGAAGAGAAGCTGGCCGTGCCGGTCGTGGAGGATGACGGAGGCGGCCGCGCGGGCGGCCGCGGGCCCGGGGCGGGGGGTGCGGAGCGGCCGGGCGCCCGGCCGCCTCGGCTCGCGCGGAGGCAGCCGCTCCAGCAGGTCAAGCTGTTCCAGGAGAGCGGAGGCCTCCGCCCAGCGCGGCGCCGGCCCCGGACCGAGGTAGGCGGTCTCCGCGGGGTCGGGGGGGAGCCGGCTCGGCAGGAGCGCCAGCAGGCCGAGGCCGGCGGCGGGCAGCACCTCCTCCCGGTAGCGGGAGGCCAGCAGCACCGCTTCGCCGGGCCCGGCGCCGTGACGGCGGAGCACCTCCAGGAGGCTCTGCTGGAGCGTCGCCCCGTCGAGCTGCCGGGCGGACGCGGGCAGTTCGCGGTAGAGCGAGCCGCGGGCGGGGAGGAGCGCCTCCAGCCGCGCCCGCTCCCGCGCGGGCACCGCCTCCGGTAGGGCCAGGACGAGGCGGACGGGCAAGCCCTTCAGCCTTCCCTTCGCGTCGCGGGCGCCGGCCTCTCCTCCCCCAGGGCGGCGGCGGCCGCCTCCAGCCCGGCGCCCCGCGGGACGGGGTGGCCCTCCTCCGCCAGCAGGCTCTCCAGCGCGGAGAGGAGGGCGAAGACGTTCCGCTTCCTGGCGCCGTGACCCATCAGGCCGATGCGCCAGATCTGGCCGCGGGTGGGGCCGACGCCGGCGCCGATCTCGATGCCGTACTCCTCCAGGAGCCGGGCGCGGACCCGGGCGTCGTCGACGCCGGCCGGGACGCGGACGGTGGTCAGCTCCGGCAGGCGGTGGCCCGGCTCGGCGAAGAGCTCCAGCCCCATCGCCTCCAGGCCCCGCTGGAGGGCGGCGCCCACCCGGGCGTGGCGCTCGTAGACGGCCGGCAGCCCTTCCTCCAGGATGAGGCGGAGTCCTTCGTGAAGGGCGAAGAGCATGTTGACCGGCGCCGTGTGGTGGTAGAAGCGCTCGTGGCCCCAATAGCGCCGGATCATGGTCATGTCCAGGTACCAGCTCCGGACGGGCTCCGTCCGCCGGTCGAGCCGTGCCTCGGCGCGCGGGCCGAGGGTGAGGGGGGCCAGCCCGGGCGGCACGCTCAGGCACTTCTGGGTCCCGGCGTAGCAGGCGTCGATGCCCACCCGGTCCACCTCGACCGGGATGCCGCCCAGGGCGGTGACCGCGTCGACGCCCAGGAGCGCCTCGTGCTCGTGGACGATGCGGGCGACCTCTTCCAGCGGCTGGCGGACGCCCGTGGAGGTCTCCGCCAGCACCAGCGCCACCAACCGGACGCCAGGGCTCCGGTCGAGCGCGCGGCGGATCGCCTCGGGATCCACGATCCGGCCCCACGGCGCCTCCACGGTGATCACGTCGGCGCCCGCGCGGCGGGCCACGTCCACCATCCGTTCACCGAAAAGCCCGTTGACACCGATCAGGACCCGGTCGCCCGGCTCCACCAGGTTGACGAAGAGCGCCTCCATGCCGGCGCTGCCGGTGCCGGAGAGGGCCATCGTCAGAGGGTTGGTCGTGCCGAAGACGGCGCGGAGCGCGTCCATCGTCTCGTTCATCACGTCCAGAAAGGCGGGGTCGAGGTGGCCCAGCGTGGGCGTGGCCAGCGCCTGGAGCACCCGGGCGGGGACGGGGCTGGGGCCCGGGCCCAGGAGCAGCCGCTCCGGCAGGTGGAGCGCGGGCGTCGGGGCGTGGTAGATCGGTGCTTCCTCCGTCATCGATCGATCCCTCCTGTTCGAGTCCGGTGGCGGCCGGCCGCTAGGCGCAGGCCTCTCCCTCCGCGCTCCGGCCCGGTTCCAGGTCGGAACGGCGGCTGGCGCCCAGGGCGCAGGCGACGGCGGCCACGCCGCCCGCCACCAGGAAGACGGTCCCCAGATCGAAGCGGTCGGCCACCCAGCCCCCCAGCGAGGTGGCGACCACGGCGGCCAGCGCGTTGAAGGAGTTGAGGAGACCGAAGGCGCGGCCCCGGAAGGAGGCCGGGCTGTGAAGACCCATCAGCACGTTGCCCGAGACGAGGGTCAGGGCGAAGGCGAAGCCCAGGAGCGTCCGCAGGACCGCCAGCTGGCCGAAACTGTGCACGAAGGCCTGGGGCAGCGCGAAGAGGGTGACCAGGCCGAAGCCCAGCACCAGCGTGTTGGCGTAGCCCAGGCGCTGCCCGATCTGGGCCGAGAGCGGCCCCGCGCTGATCTCGGCCATGCCGGAGAGGGAGAAGAGGAAACCGGTGGCCACCTCCGGATCGCCGGGCACGATCCGCGCCACGAAGAGCGTGAAGACCGGCGCGATCACCATGGCTCCCAGCTGGAGAAAGAAGAGCAGCCCGTAGATGGCGCGGAGCGCCGGGAGGTTGAAAGCCTGGCGCAGGTCGGCCAGGATCGACTGGCGGGCGCCCGCCGGGCGGAAATCCTCCCGGACCAGGACGAGGACCAGCAGCGTCGCCATGCTGAGCGCCAGGCCGGAGACGAGGAAAGTCCCCTGGATGCCGACGAAGTGGGCCAGCAGACCGCCCAGGAGCGGGCCAATGATGTTGCCTGCGGCGCTGGCCGTCTGGAGCGTGCCCAGCGCCGTGCCCAGCTTCTCCGGGGGCGTGTTGCCGGCCACCAGCGCCGTGGCGGCCGGGATGAACCCGGAGAGGAGGCCGAAGAGCGTCCTCAGCACGAAGAGCTGGCCGGCGTTCTGGGCGAAGGACATCAGGACGTAGATGACGCCCAGCGAGAGCCCGGAGCGGATCAGCATCGGCTTCTGCCCGTAACGGTCGGCCAGGGCGCCCCAGACGGGCGAGGCGAGGGCGGTGGCGAGGAAGGCGGAGGAGAGGAGCCAACCCGAGAGCGCGGCGACGCCCCGGCGGACGCCCAGCTGCTCCAGGTAGAGCGGCAGGAAGGGCATCACCAGCGAGAAGGCGGCCGCCACCAGCAGATCGCCGAGCCAGAGGACGTACAGGTTTCTCTGCCACGGCTGCATGCCGCGCCAGGGTAAGTGGAAGTTCGTAGGGCTCGCCTCGCGTCGCGGAGAAGTCCGGAACGACGGCCCCGGCCGTCCTGCGTCGCCTACCAGCTCGATCCATCATAGCACCGGGGGGGGCGGCTTGCCGAGTGAACAGGGATTCCGACGAGAACGGGAGAGGGCTGGGCTTCGCCTTCGACATGGACGGGACGCTCCTTCTCGGCGAGGAGACCGGCTTCCCCGCCGGCAACGGGGCGGTGGAGAGCGCGCTGGCCGCGCGCCGGCGGGCGCCGGAGCGGGGCGGCGAGGGGCTGGTGGCCGGCGCCTACCGGTTCACCACCACCGGCGCCGGCGCCTTCGTCCTCTCCAAGCGGGAGCAGATCCAGGTGGCGATGGCGCTGGCCGGCCTTCCTCCCGACGAAGAGGAAGCGGAGCGGCTCCTCCGCCTCTTCCTGGAGCGGGCCCTTCCCCACCGCCACCCCGACCCCGAGGCGGCCGAGGTGCTGGAGACGCTCCGCGCCCGCGGCCACCGGGTCGGGATCGCCACCGCCGCCCCGGCGGACGTGGCGGAGGCGGAGGTCCGGGCCTCGGGGCTGGGCGGGCGGATCGACTTCCTCTTCACCCTGCGCGAGGCGGGAGCGCCCAAGGGGACGCCGGGCTACGCCAGGGGGTTGCGGCGCACGGCGGGCGACGGGCCGCTGGTGATGGTCGGCGACAGCGAGGCCGACATCCTGACCGGCCGCCTGGCCGGGGCGACCACGGTCCTGGTGGAGCGCCGGCCCTACGCGGGCCTCGAGCCGGATCACCGCGTGCGGAGACTGCAGGAGCTCCTCGCGCTGGCGGGCGAGCTGGCTCTCCGGGCGGCCGCCCGCTGACCCCTCGGCGGCTGCGGCTCCGGCTACGGCTCCAGCCGCTCGGCCGAGGCTCCGGCCAGGGCGGGGCGCAGGTGGAGGAGGCGGCTGGGCGTGCCGGCGCGCTCCAGGAGCCGGAGGGCGGCGGCGAGCGCCGCCTCCGCCCGCTCTTCCTCCTCCCGGTCCCGCGGGTGGAGCCAGACCAGGAGCGAGGGTCCCGAACCGCTCAGGGTGACCGGCAGGCCGGCCCGCCGGAGCTGGGCCATGGCCTCGCCCAGGCCGGGGACGAGGGCGGCGCGCGGCCGCTCGTGGAGATCGCCCCGGGCCAGGACGGGGAGCAGCTCGAGCCGGCCGGCGAGGAGCGCGGCCAGGAGCGTGGTCGCCTGCTGCACCGCCTGCGCCATGGTCGGCCAGGCCACCGCCTCGGGCAGGACGGCCCGGGAGGCGCGGGTGAAGAGCGGCTGCTCGGGGACCAGGGCGGCGAAGCGGAGGACCGGCGGCGGCTCCAGGCGGACGGCGACGACGCGCCCCTCCACCGCGGCGGCGGCGGTCAGACCGCCCAGGAGCGCCGCGGCGGCGTTGTCCGGGTGGCCTTCCTCGCGGGTGGCCAGCGCCAGCAGCTCCTCGGGGGCGAGGGGATCGGCCAGCGCCCGGTTGGCGGCGACCAGGCCGGCGACGACCGCCGCCGCGCTGGAGCCCAGGCCGCGCCCCACGGGGATCGCGGAGCGGTCGTGGATGCGGAGGCGCCAGCGGCGCCGGTCGACCCCCGCCGCCTCGAAGGCGCGCAGGAAGGTGCGGGCCACCAGGCTCCGGCCTTCCCCGCCGGCGCCGCCACCCTCGTCCGCGCCCGGCTCGGCGCGGGAGAGCTCGATCTCGCACTCCAGCCACCGGTCCAGGGCCACGCCCAGCGCGTCGAAGCCCGCGCCCAGGTTGGCCGAACTGGCCGGCGCGCGGACGACGTAGCGGCCGGGCACGGGCGCCGGCGGCCGTGCCCGGGCCGGCGCCGCGCTCATGGCCGCCGCGAGGCGGCCAGCAGGCGCCGCGCCACCGCTTCGGGCTCCGCCTCCACCTCTTCCAGCTCCCTCTCCACCAGGTCCCCGGCCAGGGCGGTCTCCGGGTCCTTCAGCCCGTTTCCGGTGAGGACGGCCACCACCCGCTGGCCCGCCTCCAGCAGCCCCCGCGCGGCCAGCTTGCGCAGGCCGGCGACGGACGCGGCCGACGCGGGCTCCGCGAAGAGGCCGCTCAGGCGGGCGAGCGCTCCGTACGCCTCCAGGATCTCCGCGTCCGAGACGGCCAGGATCGCGCCGCCGGACTCCCGCGCCGCCGCCAGCGCCTTCTCGCCGCTGGCCGGCCGGCCGATGCGGATGGCGGTGGCCACCGTCTCCGGCCGCTCCACGGGATGACCCAGGACAAGGGGCGCGGCCCCCTCCGCCTGGAAGCCGAAGAGCCGCGGCAGCCGGCGGCTTCGCCCCGCCCGCCGGTACTCCTGGAAGCCCATCCAGTAGGCGGTGATGTTGCCCGCGTTCCCCACGGGGACGGCCAGCAGGTCGGGCGCCTCGCCCAGCTGCTCCACCACCTCGAAGGCGGCGGTCTTCTGGCCCTCCAGCCGCATGGGGTTGACCGAGTTGACCAGCGCCAGCTCCGGCCGGCTGCCCGCCAGCTCCCGGGCGACCGCCAGCGCCTGGTCGAAGTTCCCGCGCACCGCCAGGACCCGCGCGCCGTAGCGGACCGCCTGGGCCAGCTTCCCCTGGGCGATCTTCCCCGCCGGGATCAGCACCGTCGCCCCGATCCCCGCCGCCGCCGCGTAGGCCGCCGCCGAGGCCGAGGTGTTGCCGGTGGAGGCGCAGATCAGCTGGCGCGCGCCGCCCTCGAGCGCCTTGGCCACCGCCACCACCATGCCGCGGTCCTTGAACGAGCCGGTGGGGTTGAGCCCCTCGAACTTGAGGAAGAGGCGGATCCCGCCCCCGACCCACTCCGCCAGCCGCGGCGCCTCCAGGAGGGGGGTCCCCCCTTCGTACAAGGTCAGCTCCGGCGTCCCGCCCGTCCGCGGCAGGAAGTCGCCCCACTCCCGCCAGACGCCTCTCCACATCGCAACCCGCCCCCGTTCGACCGCAGCTTCGCCGCCCGTCGCGGACGATCCTCCACCGTTCCGCAGGCTGACAGTCCGGGCTTTCACGCAGTACAATTCCGCTCAACATGCAAGGGGTGGTCGCCGTGGCCGAAACGCTCAACGTCGCTCTCCTGGGCTTCGGAAACGTGGGTTCCAGCGTCTGGCAGCTGACCGAGGAGCGGTCGCGGCGGCTGGCCTGGGCGGCGGGCCGGCCCATCCGCATCCGCCGGGCGCTCGTCCGGGATCCCGCCAAACCGCGGGCGGTGACGCCGCCGGCAGGCCTCCTCACCGCCGACCCCGAGGAGGTGCTGGACGACCCGGCGGTGGAGGCGGTGGTGGAGCTGATGGGCGGCCTGGATCCGGCCGGCACCTATGTCCGCAGGGCGCTCGCCTCCGGCAGGAGCGTGGTCACCGCCAACAAAGAGCTGATCGCCGAGCAGGGGCCGGAGCTTCTCCGCCTCGCCCGGGAGCACGGGGCCCAGCTTCGCTTCGAGGCCTCGGTGGGGGCGGGGATCCCCATCATCCGTCCCATCGAGGAGATGCTGGTGGCCAACCGCATCACCCGGGTGACCGGCATCCTCAACGGGACCACCAACTACATCGCCAGCCGTATGGCCTCCGCCGGCGCCACCTTCCGCGACGCGCTGGCGGAGGCGCAGGAGCTCGGCTACGCCGAGCCCGACCCTTCGGACGACGTGGAGGGGCGGGACACCGCCCGGAAGCTGGCGATCCTCGCCAGCTACGCCTTCGGCTCCTGGGTCTGCCCCGAGGCGGTCTACACCGAGGGGATCACGGAGCTCGACCCGGTGGACCTGGGCTACGCGGCCCAGCTCGGCTACGCCGTCCGCCTGGTCGGCACCGCCGTCCACCGCGAGGCCGGGATCGAGGCGCGGGTCCACCCGGCGCTGGTGCCGCAGGACCACCCCCTGGCCAGCGTCCGTGGCGCCGCCAACGCCATCTTCGTCGAGGGCGACCCGGTGGGCGAGCTGATGTTCTACGGCCTGGGCGCCGGCGGCTACGCCACCGCCAGCAGCATCCTGGGCGACCTGGTCCAGGTCGCCCGCGGGAGCCGGCCGTGGCGCCCGGAGCCACGGAGCGGCGAGCAGGCGCTCCCGGTCCTGCCCTCCGAATCCATCGAGTCGGCCTACTACCTCCGCCTGGAGGTGGCGGACAGCCCCGGCACCCTGGCCGCGATGGCGGGCGCCATGGCCCGCCACCGGATCAGCCTCCGCCAGGTGCTCCAGATGCGGGCCGAGGAAGGCCGCGCCGAGGTGGTCTTCGTCACCCATCCGGCGCGGGAGGCGGAGATGCGCCAGGCGAGGCGGGAGCTGGAGGAGCTGCCCAGCGTCCACCGCGTCGCCTCGCTTCTGCGCTTCCACGACGGCGCCCGCTGACTCCCTGCCCTGCGGGTCGGGCTCCGTGCTCCGCTGGCGGCGGGCCAGGCGGTGCCCGGGGCGCCCTGGGACGCGCACGCGTATGACTATAAGCAAGGATTGCATAATCATGCAGGACCGCCTATACTGAGCGGCAGTCTATCCGCTTCCTCCGGCAGGGTGGGGGAGGCGGATCGGAGGAGGCGAGAGGGATGGCATCGGCTCTCGGCCCGAACGGGTGGAACGGCCGGCATGCTTGGGATCTCGAGGAGCGGTCGCGGGCCAGGCGGGAGCCGGCCGGAATCCGCCCGACGAGGATCGTCCTCGCCTACTCCGGGGGTCTCGACACTTCCGTCATCATCCCTTGGTTGCGCGAGCGGTACGGGGCCGAGGTGATCGCCGTCACGGTGGACGTCGGCCAGGGAGAGGATCTGGAGTCGGTCCGCGCGAAGGCGCTGGCCTCCGGCGCCAGCCGCGTCCACCTGGTCGACGCCCGGCAGGAGTTCGTGGAGGAGTTCGTCTGGCCGACGCTCCAGGCGGGCGCGGTCTACGAGGGCAAGTATCTCCTGGGCACCGCCATGGCCCGTCCGCTGATCGGGCGCCACCTGGTCCGCGTCGCCCGGGAGGAGTCGGCCGACGCGGTCGCCCACGGCGCCACGGGCAAGGGGAACGACCAGGTCCGCTTCGAGCTGGCGGTCAAGGCGCTGGCGCCCGACCTGCCGGTGATCGCCCCCTGGCGCGAGTGGGAGCTCCGCTCGCGGGAGGATTGCATCGACTATGCGGCCACCCACGGCGTCCCCGTGCCGGCCACGCGGGAGAAGCCCTACAGCCGGGACCGGAACCTGTGGCATCTGAGCCACGAGGGTGGCGACCTGGAGGAGCCGGGGAACCTGCCGGCCGAGGATCTCCTCCTCTGGTGCACGCCGGCGGAGAAGGCGCCCGACCAGCCCGCCTGGCTCCGGATCGACTTCGAGGCGGGCGTGCCGGTGGCCCTGGACGGCCAGCGGCTTCCACCGGTGGCGCTCCTCGAGCGGTTGAACGAGCTGGGGGCGCTCCACGGCGTGGGCGTGGTCAGCATGGTGGAGAACCGGCTGGTGGGGATGAAGTCCCGTGGCGTCTACGAGACGCCCGGAGGCTCGATCCTGGTGGCCGCCCACCGCGAGCTGGAGGCGCTGGTCCTCGACCGGGCCACCCAGCATTTCAAGGCCCAGGTGGCCGAGCGATATGCCGAGCTGGTCTACGACGGGCTCTGGTACACGCCGCTCCGGGAGGCGCTGGACGCCTTCGTCCGCTCGACCCAGGAACGGGTGACCGGCCGGGTCGTGCTCAAGCTGTACAAGGGGTCCGTCCAGGCGCTGGCCGCCGAGTCGCCCTACTCGCTCTACCGGCCGGACCTGGCCACCTTCGGGGCGAGCGCCTTCGACCACGCCGACGCCGCCGGCTTCATCAAGCTCTTCGGGCTGCCGATCCAGGTGCGGGCCGAGCTCAACCGCGAGCTCTGCCGGCAGGGAGCCGGGAAGGGCGAGGGCGAGGCGTCCGGCGGAGCGCCGACCCGGACCGGAGGCGCCGCGGCGGGCCAGGCGCTGGCCGGGGTGCAGGCGGCTCCGTGAGCCTGGAGAAGGCCTGGAGCGGCCGCTTCCACGAGCCGGCGGCCGCGGAGGCGGAGGCGTTCACCGCCTCCCTCGCCTTCGACCGCCGGCTGTGGCCGGAGGATCTCGCGGGCAGCCGCGCGCATGTCCGCATGCTGGCCGCCCAGGGGATCCTCCCGCGGGAGGAAGCGGAGCGCCTCCTCCACGGCCTGGACGTGGTGGAGGCGGAGATCCGCGACGGCCGCTTCGCCTGGCACCGCGGGGACGAGGACATCCACATGGCCGTGGAGCGGCGGCTGACCGAGCTGCTGGGCCCGGTGGCGGGGAAGCTCCACACGGCCCGCTCCCGGAACGACCAGGTGGCGCTGGACACCCACCTCTGGGCGCGCAAGGCGGCCCGCGAGCTGGCCGGGCGGGTGCGCTCCCTGCAGCAGGCCATCCTGGAGGTGGCCGAGCGCGCCCCCGAGGCGGTGATGCCCGGCTACACCCACCTGCAGCACGCCCAGCCGGTGCTCTGGGCCCACGCCTGGCTCGCCTTCTTCTTCATGTTCCAGCGCGACCGGGAGCGCCTCCTGCGCGTGGAGGAAGCGGCCGACCGGATGCCCCTGGGCGCCGGGGCGCTGGCCGGCACCCCCTTCCCCGTCGATCCGGCAAGGGTGGCGGCGGAGCTGGGCTTCTCCCGCCTCTACGAGAACAGCATGGACGCCGTCTCCGACCGCGACTACCTGGCCGAGCTCCTCTTCGCCTGCGCGCTGACCGCCGCCCACCTGAGCCGCCTGGGGGAGACCCTGGTCCTCTGGACGAGCCGCGAGTTCGCCTTCGTGGAGCTGGCCGACGCCTACGCCACCGGCTCCAGCATCATGCCGCAGAAGAAGAACCCGGACGTGGCCGAGCTGGTCCGCGGCAAGGCGGGCCGCGTCTACGGCGACCTGCTGGCCCTCCTCACGGTGCTGAAGGGCCTGCCGCTCGCCTACGCCAGCGACCTCCAGGAAGACAAGGAAGCGGCCTTCGACGCGGTGGACACCCTGGAACGCGCGCTCCCGGCGCTGACCGGCAGCCTGCGCTCGCTCCGCGTGGACGCCGCCAGGCTGGAGGAGGCCACCCGGGGCGACTACTCCACCGCCACCGAGCTGGCCGACCACCTGGCCGAGCAGGGGCTCCCCTTCCGCGAGGCGCATCGCGTCGCCGGGCGCATCGTGGCCGACTGCCTCCAGGCCGGCCGCCCGCTGGAGGCGCTGGAGCTGGAGGAGCTGCGGCGCTACTCGCCGCTCTTCCGCGCGGAGGTGCTGGCGGCGCTCCGGCCGGCCGCCTCGGCCGCGCGCCGCCGGTCGCCCGGGGGGACGGCCCCGGAGCGGGTGCGCGAGCAGCTGCGCCTTGCCCGCCGCTGCCTGGAGGAGGCGGCGGGCGATGGCTGAGCGCACGCGCGTCGCCGTCATCGGCGCCACCGGCTACAGCGGGGTCGAGCTCTGCCGGCTTCTCCTGGGCCATCCGGAGGTGGAGCTGGCGGCGGTGGCCGCCCGGTCGGAGGCGGGCCGCCCCCTGGGCGAGGTCTACCCGCACCTGGCCCGGGTGGCGGGGGGACTGGTACTGCGCAGCCCCCAGGTGGAGGAGCTGGCCGGGTCGGCCGAGCTCTTCTTCCTGGCGCTGCCCAGCGGCGAGAGCCCGGCTTATGTGGAGGCGCTGCGCGCGCGGGGGCGGGCCGTGATCGACCTGGCCGGCGACCTCCGCCTGGAGCGCCACGAGGAGTACCTCCGCTGGTACGGCGGGCGGGCGGCGGAGCCGCTGGCGGGCGAGCGGTACCGGCGGCTCCGGGCGGGCGCGGTGTACGGCCTGCCGGAGCTCCACCGCGAGGAGCTGCGCCGGCTGGGGGAGGGGTGGCGGCGGGGTGGCGCGCCCGCACCGCTGGTGCTCAACCCCGGCTGTTACCCGACGGCCGCGGTGCTGGTGCTGGCGCCCTTCCTGGCCGCGGGGTGGCTCGAGCCCTCCAGCCTGGTGGTCGACGCCAAGTCGGGGGTGACCGGGGCCGGGCGGGCGAAAGGGCCGGACTACGCCTTCGCGGAGCTGGACGGCAACTTCGCCGCCTACAAGCTGGGCCGCCACCAGCACCGCCCGGAGATCGCGCAGGAGCTGGGGAAGCTGGCGGGGGAGCCGGCGGATCCGCTCTTCACCGCACAGCTCCTTCCCGTCCGCCGCGGCATCCTGGTCACCGCCTACGCCCGCCTGCGGCGGCCGTCGACGGAGCGGGAGCTGTGGGAGCGGTGCGCCGGCTTCTATCGCGAGGAGCGCTTCGTCCGCCTGCTGCCGCCCGGGGAGAGCCCGCAGCTGCGGGACGTGGTCGGCTCCAACGAGGTCCACCTGGGCCTCAGCCTCGACGCGGACGGGCGGAGGGTCACCCTCCTGGCCGCCCTTGACAATCTTGGGAAGGGCGCCGCCGGCCAGGCGGTCCAGAACATGAACCTGCTGCTCGGCCTGCCGGAGGCGGAAGGTATCGAAGCGGCGGCCTTGCGGCCGTAAGGAGGGGAGAGGGGTGGGCATCCTGCCGGAAGTCCGCCGGACGGGCGCGGGGCCGGCGCCGCACCGGCTGCTGCTCGAAGCGGGGGTGACCGCCCCCAGGGGCTGGAAGGCCGCAGGCGTCCACGGGGGCATCAAGCGGCGCCGTCCCGACGTGGCGCTACTGGTCTCGGAGCAGCCGGCCTGGGCGGTGGCCACCTACACCCGCAACCGGGTGCAGGCGGCGCCGCTGCAGGTCACCCGCGCGCTCCTGGGGGGCGAGGGCGGGTGGCTCGGGGCGGTGGCGGTCAACAGCGGCAACGCCAACGCCTGCACGGGCGAGGAGGGGTTGGCGCGGGCGCGGCGCATGCAGGCCCACGCGGCCGCGGCCGTGGGGCTGCCGCCGGAACGGGTGGCGATCGCCTCCACGGGGGTGATCGGCGTCCAGCTGCCGGAGGATCCGGTGGCGCGGGGGCTGGAACGGGCGGCGGCGACGTTGGGCGCCGGCCCGGTCGCCGACGAGGCCTTTGCGCGGGCCATCCAGACCACCGACACCACGCTCAAGCAGGTGGCGGTGGAGGTGGAGGTGGCGCCGGGCGAGCGGGTCCGGGTCGGGGGCGCGGCCAAGGGGTCGGGGATGATTCATCCGGACATGGGGACCATGCTCGCCTTCCTCACCAGCGACGCCGAACTGGGCGACGCGGGGCGGGCACGGCTGCCGGCCGCCTGGCGGCGGGTGGTGGAGAGGAGCTTCAACCGCGTGACGGTGGACGGCGACACCTCCACCAACGACATGGCGATCTTCCTGGTCAACGGCGCGGCCGGCGTGCGCGTCGACGACCTGCCCGAGGTGGCCCGAGAGGGCGCCGAGCCGGAGCCGGAGGCCGGTCCCGGGAGCCGCTGGGCGCGCTGGCTGGCCGCGGTGGAGGCGGTGGCCCGCCACCTGGCCCGCGCCATCGCCGCCGACGGGGAGGGAGCCAGCCGTCTGATCGAGGTGGAGGCCCGCGGCCTGCAGAGCGAGGCGGAGGCGGCTGCCGTGGCGCGGACGGTGGCGGGCTCCAGCCTGGTCAAGGCGGCGGTCCACGGTGGCGACCCCAACTGGGGCCGGGTGCTGGCCGCCGCGGGTAGGGCGACGGTGGCCGGGAGGCCGGTCGTCTTCGATCCCGAGCGGGCGGAGCTGAGCATCGGCGGCTGCCTCCTCTACCGGGGGGGCGAGCCGCTCTGGGAGCGGGAGGCCGAGGCGGCGGAGGCGATGCGCCGCCCCGAGGTGCGGATCGAGCTGGTTCTGGGCGAGGGCCCCGGCTCCGCGACGGCGTGGGGGTGTGACCTGAGTGCCGAGTATGTCCGCATCAACGGGTCCTACCGGAGCTGAGGGCTGGGGCGCCGGCGGCGGTCGCGACGAGCGCTGGCTGGTGGTGAAGCACGGCGGCTCGCTGGGCGCGGGCCTGGGCACCCTCCCGGCCGACCTGGCCAGGCTGGCGGGAGGCGGGCTGCGGGTTGCGCTGGTCCACGGCGGCGGTCCGGAGCTGAGCCGCTGGAGCGGCCGCCTGGGGATCGAACCGCGCTGGCGCGGCGGGTTGCGCGTCACCGACGCCGAGACGCTGGAGCTGGCGGAGATGGTGCTGGCCGGCCACGTCAACCGCCGCCTGACCGCGGCGCTCGCCGCCGCGGGCCTTCCCGCCGTCGGCCTGGCCGCGCTGGACGGCGGGCTGCTGGAACTGGAGCCCAGCGCGCCGGAGGAAGGGCTGGGCTACGTGGCGCGGGTGCGCGGCGTCCGGCCGGCGCTCCTGGGGGCGCTGGCCGGGGCCGGCTTCCTGCCGGTGGTGGCGCCCGTCGGCCAGGCCGGGGGGCAGACCTACAACGTCAACGCCGATCACGTGGCGGCGGCGCTGGCGGCGGCGCTGCGCGCGACGCTGGTCCTCCTCACCGACGTGCCGGGCGTGGCCGCCGGCGGCGCCTGGCGGACGCGGCTGGCCCCGGAGGAGGTGCGCGGGCTCCTCGCGTCGGGCGAGGCTTCGGGCGGCATGCGGCCGAAGCTGGAGGCGTGCCTGGAGGCGCTGGCCGGGGGCGCGCCGCGGGTGGTGATCGTCGACGGGCGGGCCCCGCACGCGCTGCTGCGCGCGCTGGGAGGCGGCCTCGACGGCGTCGGCACCGAGCTGGCGCCGGTCGGGGCGGGGGAGCCGGGAGGAAGCGGGCTCTGGGAGCGAGAGGGGGCGGAGGGGTGAGCCTGCCAGAAGCCAAGAAAGAAGAGACCCGCGCGGGGACGGCCGACCATCTCCTGCCGGTCTACCAGCGGGCGCCGGTGGCCCTGGTGCGCGGCGAGGGCGCCTACGTCTGGGACGACGAGGGCCGGCGCTACCTGGATTTCGCCGGCGGCATCGCCGCCAGCGTCCTGGGCCACGGTCACCCCGCGCTGGTGGCGGCGGTGGCCGACCAGGCCGCCCGGCTGATCCACGTCTCCAACCTCTACGAGATCCCGCTCCAGCGCCAGGTGGCCGACCGCCTGGCCGAGCTGACCGGGCTCGATCGCTTCTTCTTCTGCAACAGCGGCACCGAGGCGACGGAGGCGGCCATCAAGCTGGCCCGCCGCTGGGGCCACCGGCGCGGCATCGCGGAGCCGGAGGTCCTCACCTTCGAGGGCTGCTTCCACGGCCGCACCCTGGGGTCGCTGGCGGCCACCGGCAACCCGCACTACACGGCGGGTTTCGAGCCGCTGCCGGCCGGCTTCCGCCAGCTTCCGTGGAACGATGCGGGGGCGCTGGAGGAGGGGGTGGGCCCGTCTGCGGCCGCCATCCTGCTGGAGGTGATCCAGGGGGAGGGCGGTGTCCGGGAGGCCGAGCCGGGCTTCCTGGCGGCGGTCCAGGCGGTCTGCCGGCAGCGGGGCCTCCTGCTGATCGTGGACGAGGTGCAGACGGGCATGGGCCGGACCGGCCGCTGGTTCGCCTACCAGGAGGCCGGGTTGGAACCGGATGCCGTCACCCTGGCCAAGGGGCTGGCCGGCGGCGTGCCAGCCGGTGCCCTGGGCGTGCGCGAGTCGCTGGCCGGCCTGCTGACGCCCGGCAGCCACGGCTCGACCTTCGGCGGCAACCCGCTGGCCATGGCGGCGGCGCTCGCCACCCTGGACGCCATCGCGGGCCAGGGGCTGGTGGAGCGGGCACGGGAGTCGGGCACCCGGCTCCGCCAGGGGCTGGAGGAGCTGGCGGCCCGCCACCCCTCGCTTCTGGAGGTGCGGGGGCGCGGTCTGATGCTCGGCCTCCGGCTGGCCGAGCCGCCGGCCGCGCTGATCGCGGCGCTGCGGGAGCGCGGGCTCCTGGCGGTGGCGGCGGCGGAGAACGTGGTCCGCCTCCTGCCACCCCTGATCATCGGCCGGGGCGAGGTGGAGGCGGCGTTGGAGATCCTGGACCAGGCGCTGGGCGAGGCCGACCGGAGGGTGGCCGCAGGCGGCGCGGCGGAGGCGGGACGATGAGCGGGAGCGCGGCGCCGGACTTCGAGGCGGGCGAGCCGGGTGGCCTGCTGCTCTCGAGCGGCGAGCTCTTCCTGGGCCGCCTGGTGCACTGGCCGGCCTCGCCGCCGGCCACGGCCTGGGCGGCGGGGGACGAGGCGATCTGGGGCGAGGGCGTCTTCAACACCTCCATGACCGGCTACCAGGAGGTCTTGACCGACCCCAGCTACGCGGGCCAGGTGGTGGTGATGACCTACCCGTTCATCGGCCAGTACGGCCTCTCGTCCCGGGTCGACCAGGCGGCGGAGCCGGCGGTCGCAGGTTTCGTGGCCGCGGAGCTCTGGCGCGAACCCGACCGGGGGAACGGCGAGGGGATCGTGGACTGGCTCCGGCGTCACGGGGTGCCTGCCCTGGAAGGGGTGGCCACCCGCCGGCTGGCGCTCCGCCTGCGCGAGGGCGGGGACACCGCGCTGGCGCTGGTCCGCGGCCGGCTTCTGGCGCAGTTGGAGCGGCTGGCGGATCCTGCCGAGCGGGTGGCGGCGCTGCCCTGGCCCGAGCGGCCGCGCGACCTGGTGGCCCGGGTGGTCCGTCACGGCAGGCTGGCGCTGGAGCGGGGGGACGGCCGCGGCCCCCGGCTGGCGGTGCTCGACCTCGGCACCAAGCGGCGGATCCTGGACGAGCTGCTCCGGGCGGGCGCCTCTCTGGAGCTCCTGCCCTGGAACGCCACCGCCTCCGAGATCCTGGCCGGTGACCCCGACGGGCTGGTGGTGACCAACGGGCCCGGCGACCCGGCCGACCTGCCGGAGGTGGAGGCCGCCCTCCGGCAGGTGGCGGGACGCCTCCCCACCTGGGGCATCTGCCTGGGCCACCAGGTGCTGGCCGCCGCCTTCGGGGCGCGGACGGGACGGCTTCCGTACGGCCATCGGGGCGGCAACCATCCGGTCCAGGAGCTGGAGAGCGGGCGCTCCTTCATGACCGCGCAGAACCACGGCTACGCGGTCCTGCCCGAGGCGCTGCCCGACGAGCTGGAGGTGACCCATCTGCAGCTGAACGACGGGGTGGTGGAGGGGATCCGCCACCGGGAGCTTCCCGTCTGGGGGGTCCAGTTCCACCCGGAGGGAGCGCCGGGGCCGCTGGAGTCGCGCGCCCGCTTCCGGCAGTTCGTCGACCGCGTCGCCCGGTGGAGGGGACTCCGCGTTGCCTGAGCCTGCGCGGGTGACCGGGTCGCCGATCCGCCGGGTGCTGGTGATCGGCTCGGGTCCCATCGTCATCGGGCAGGCGGCCGAGTTCGACTACTCGGGCACGCAGGCGTGCCGCGCCCTGCGCGAGGCGGGTGTGGAGACCGTCCTGGTCAATTCCAATCCGGCCACCATCATGACCGACCCCGACGTGGGCGGGCGCGTCTATCTCGAGCCGCTCCAGGCGGAACGGCTCCAGGAAGTGATCCGGGCCGAGCGCCCGGACGGCCTGGTGGCCGGCTTCGGCGGGCAGACCGGGCTCAACCTGGCGCGGGAGCTGGCCCGGAGCGGCTTCCTGGAGCGGTGGGGCGTGCGGCTCCTGGGCACGCCGCTGGAGGCCATCGAGAAGGCGGAGGACCGCGCCTCCTTCCGCCAGGCGATGCTGGAGCTGGGCATGGCCATCCCGCCCAGCCGCCCGGTCCGCTCGCTGGAGGAAGCCCGGTCCTGGGCCCGGGAGCACGGGTTGCCGCTGGTGGTCCGGCCCGCCTACACGCTGGGCGGGACGGGAGGCGGCCTGGCGCGTACGCCGGCGGAGCTGGAGGCGCTGGTGGAACGGGGTCTGGCGCTCAGCCCGGTGGGCGAGGTGCTCCTGGAGGAGAGCATCTGGGGCTGGCGGGAGATCGAGTACGAGGTGGTCCGCGACGCCACCGGCGACCGCGTCGCCATCTGCAGCATGGAGAACGTGGACCCCGTCGGCGTCCACACCGGCGACAGCGTGGTGGTGGCGCCCGCCCAGACGCTGACCGACCTGGAGCACCAGGAGCTCCGCCTGGCCGCCTTCCGCATCGTCGACGCGCTGGGCATCGTGGGCGCCTGCAACGTCCAGTTCGCCGTCGCGCCCCAGGGACGCCCCTTCGAGTTCCGGGTGATCGAGGTCAACCCCCGCGTCAGCCGCTCCAGCGCCCTGGCCTCCAAGGCGACCGGCTACCCCATCGCCCAGGTGGCCGCCAAGCTGGCGCTGGGCCTCCGCCTGGCCGAGATCCGCAACCCGATCACGGGCACCAGCGCCTGTTTCGAACCGGCCCTCGACTACGTGGTGACGAAGGTGCCGCGCTGGCCCTTCGACAAGTTCCCGCTCGCCGACCCGGAGCTGGGGACGCAGATGCAGGCGACCGGCGAGGCGATGGCCATCGACCGGAGCTTCGAGGGCGCCTTCGCCAAGGCGCTCCGCTCCCTGGACCAGGGGCCGGTGCTGGCGCGGGCGGTGGAGGAGCTGGGGCGCCTCGGGCGGGAGCAGGGCCGCCAACGGCTGGTCGAGGCGGCCATCGCGCCCCGGGAGGGACGGCTGCAGCGGCTGGCGGCCGCCTTCGCCCTCGGACTCCCCTGGGAGGAAGCGCGTCCCACCGGGATCGACCCCTTCTTCCTGCGGAGGCTCCACCGGCTGGGCACCACCCTGGCCCGCGTCCGCTCCGCCGGGCCGGAGCTCGACGGCGACCTCCTGGCGGAGGCGAAGCGGGCCGGCCTGGGGGACGGCGAGCTGGCGGCGCTGACCGGGTCGGAGGAGCGCCGGGTGCGGCGGCTCCGCGAGGAGGCGGGGCTGGAGCCGGGCTTCCTGGAGGTGGACAGCTGCGCCGGCGAGTTCCCCGCGCGGACGCCGTACTTCTACTCGACCTATTACCGGCCGCGGTTCCGGCTGGCCGGCCCGGCCTGGTGCCGGGAGGGGGAGGCGGGGCCCGCGGCGGCGGGCGGGTGTTCGCAGGGCCGGACGGGGGACGGATCGCGGCCGGCCGTCCTGGTGGTGGGGGCGGGGCCGATCCGGATCGGGCAGGGGATCGAGTTCGACTACTCGGCGGTCCAGGCGGTGCGCGCGCTCCAGCGCGCGGGTTACCGCGCCGTCATCGTCAACAGCAACCCCGAGACGGTGAGCACCGACTTCGATGTGGCGGACGCGCTCTACTTCGAGCCGCTGACGGCGGAGGACGTGCTGGCGGCGGCAAGGCGGGAGGGGGCGGTGGGCGCCCTCGTCCAGTTCGGCGGCCAGACGGCGCTGGACGTGGCCGCGGAGCTGGAGGCGGAGGGGCTGACGCCGCTGGGGACGCCGCCTGAGGCCATCGCCAGGGCGGAGGACCGGGAGCTCTGCGAGCGCTGGCTCCGGAGCCTGGGGGTGCGCCAGCCCCCGGGTGGCGGCGCCGCCTCGCCGGAAGAGGCGCGGGAGCTGGCGCGGCAGATCGGCTTCCCCCTGATGCTCCGGCCGAGCTTCGTCCTGGGCGGGCGCGGCATGGCCGTGGTCCGCGGCGAGGACGAGCTGGAGCGGTGGCTGGACGAGGCGCGCCGGGTCCACCCCGGCGCCTCGATCCTGCTCGACCGCTACCTGGAGGGGCGCGAGCTGGAGGTGGACGCCGTCACCGACGGCACCCGGACGCTGATCCCGGCGGTGATGGAGCATGTGGAGCGGGCGGGCATCCACTCGGGCGACTCCATCGCCCTCTTGCCCGCGGAGCTCGATCCGGCGGTGGAAGCGGAGCTGGTGGAGGCCACGCGCCGGATCGGCGCCAGCCTGGGGCTCCGCGGCCTCTTCAACATCCAGTTCGTCCTCCACCGGGACCGGCTGTACGTGCTGGAGGTCAACCCGCGCGCCTCGCGGACCGTCCCCTTCGTGAGCAAGGCGACCGGTCTCCCCCTGGTGGAGCTGGCCGTCCGGGCGGCGCTCGGCCAGCCGCTCCGCCAGGCCTCGGCGGCCCTGGGGCTGCCGGTGGAGGACGGGCTTCTGCCCCGGCCCGCTGTGGTCGCCGCCAAGGCGCCGGTCTTCTCGACGGGGAAGATCCACCGCGCCGAGGCGGCGCTGGGACCGGAGATGCGCTCCACCGGCGAGGTGCTCGGCTTCGGCCGGAGCCGGGGCGAGGCGCTCAGCCGGGCGCTCCAGGCGGCCGGCCTGCTGCCGCCGCGGCGCGCGCTCCTCCTCTCGGCGCCCCCCGCCGAGCGGCCGGCGCTGGTGGAGCGGGCGCGGAGGCTGGAGCGGCTGGGCTTCCGCCTGTCGGCCACACCGGGGACGGCGGAACGGTTGCACGCCTCCGGCCTCGAGGTGAAGGCGCTGGCCTACGGGGAGGCGGTGGCGGCGCTGGCCGAAGGACGCCTGGGCGGCGTCGTCGACCTGCCGCGCCGGGGCTTCGACCCCGGGCGCCCCGGCTTCCGGCTGCGCCGGGCGGCGGTGGAGTTCGGACTCCCCTGCTACACCGCCCTGGAGACGGTGGACGCGCTGGTGGAAGCGCTGGAGACGCTGGATGCGGGCCGGGCGGGCGGCGTCTGGCGGCTGCGGGACCAGGCGCCGCCGGTCAAGGTGGGTGGCGAGGCCGAGCTGCTCCCCCGGCAGGCGAAGCCGCTCGGGTGACGAAGCGTAGCACCTGGATGGCTCGGACGGCGGAGGAAAGGAAGCGACGTTGGCTCTCAGGGTTCAGAAGTTCGGAGGCAGCTCGGTGGCGGACCTGCCCTCCATGCGGCGGGTGGCCGAGCGGGTGCTGCAGGCCTGGCGCGGCGGCGACCGCGTCGTGGTCGTGGTCTCGGCGCGACGCGGGCGGACCGACGCGCTCCTCGACCTCGCCCGGCAGGCGAGGTCGGTGGACGGCCGGGACGGCGCGGCGTGGGAGGAGCGTCTCCCCGGCGACGACCGCGAGATCGACGCGCTCCTGGCCACGGGCGAGCAGGAGTCGGCCGCGGTGGTGGCGCTGCTCCTCCGCTCGCTGGGCTGCCCGGCGGTCTCCTTCACCGGCTGGCAGGCGGGCATCCTGACCGATTCGCGCCACCGGATGGCGCGGGTGGAGGCGGCGGCGGTCGACCGGATCCGGGAGGCGCTGGAGCAGGGCTGGGTGCCGGTGGTGACCGGCTTCCAGGGTATCGACCGGGAGGGCGACCTGACCACCCTGGGGAGGGGGGGCTCGGACGCCACCGCGGTGGTGTTGGCGGCGGCGCTGGGCGCCGACAGCTGCGAGATCTACTCCGACGTGGCCGGCGTCTTCACCGCCGATCCGCGCGTGGTACCCGACGCCCGCCCGCTCCGGGAGATCTCCTACGACGAGATGCTGGAGCTGGCCCGCCTGGGCGCCAAGGTCCTCCAGCACCGGGCGGTGGAGTACGCCCGCGAGCACGGCGTCGTCATCGAGGCGCGCTCCACCTTCGAGGAGGCTCCGGGCACCCGCGTCCTGGCGCACCCCGGCTGGGCGGAGAGCGACCGGCCCGTCTCCGGTGTCACCGTCGACCGGGAGACGGCCAAGATCGCGCTGCTCAAGGTGCCCGACCGGCCCGGCGTGGCCGCCGCGCTCTTCGGCGCCCTGGCCGAGCGCGGCATCAACGTGGACATGATCATCCAGAGCGTCTCCCGCGAGCTGCTCAACGACATCGCCTTCACGGTGGCGCGGAGCGACCTGGCCTCGGCCCGCGAGGCCTCGGAAGAGGCCTGCCGGCGGCTGGGGGGCGAGGGGGTCCTGGCCGACGCGGGCGTGGCCAAGCTCTCGGTGGTGGGGGCCGGCATGGTGACGCACCCGGGCGTGGCGGCCACCCTCTTCCGGGCGCTGGGCGAGAGCGGGATCAACATCGAGATGATCGCCACCTCGGAGATCAGCATCTCCTGCCTGATCCGGGCCGAGCACGCGGAGGCGGCGGTGCGCGCGGTGCACGCCGCCTTCCGCCTGGGCCGGGAGGGATGAAACCGTGGAGAACCTGACGGGCCCGCTTCCTCTCGAGGCGGAGCAGCTGGACAGGCTGGACCGGAAGCCCGGCGTCTTCGTCCTCTACGACGGCGCGGGCAACGTGACCGGCTGGGGACGCGACGACACCGACCTGCCCGCCCGCCTCAGCACCTTCGGGGGCCCCCACCGCTCTTTCTCCTACCGCCTCACCGACACGCCCAAGGAAGCCTTCACCCTGGAGTGCCTCCTCTACCACGAGGCGGGGGGCGCCTTCGCCTCCCAGGGGCTGGCGCACCCGGAGCGGCCCGAAGGCCACAGCTGGCGCTGCCCCATCTGCTCGCTCTACGACTGATGGTCCGCCCGTCGCCGCCCGGCCGGCCGCCGCAGGAGCCGCCGGCCTGGGCCCGCTCGCCCGTGGCCGAAGGAGCGCCGGAGGCGGTCGCCGCCTGGCTCCGCGGGGGGGAGCTGGACGCGCTGGACGGCTCCGGCGCCGTCCAGCGTTTCGAACAGGCGATGGCGGAGCGCGTGGGGGTGGGCTGGGCGCTGGCCACCGCCTCGGGCACGGCCGCGCTGGAGGCTGCGCTGGCCGCTCTGGAGCTGGTACCGGGCGAGACGCTCCTCGTCGCCCCGTTCGCCCCTTCCTACGTGTACATGGCCGCGCGGCGCGCCGGGGCGCGGCTCGCCTGGGTGGACGTGGAGGCCGGCGGGCTGGGCCTCGACCCGGGGGAGGCGCTCCGCCGCCTGGAGGCGGAAGAACGGCGCGGCGCGCGGGTGCGGGCGCTGCTGGCCGTCCACACCGCCGGCTATCCCGCCCGCCTGGGACCGCTCCTGGAGCCGCTGGCCGAGCGGGGGGTCGCCCTGATCGAGGACGCGGCCCAGGCGCTGGGGGCGCAGCTGCCGGAGGGGCCGGCCGGAAGCGTGGGGACGGTGGGCCTCTTCAGCTTCCAGGGAGGGAAGATGCTGCCGCTGGGTGAGGGCGGCCTGCTGGTGACGCGCATGGGCGACCTCTACCGGCGCGCGGTCCGGGCGGGGCAGCACCCGGCGCGCATCGAGCGGGAGTGGGGGGAGGCGGGGGCCGTCCCTTCCTTCCAGCACCGGATCAATCCGCTGGCGGCGGCGCTGGGGCTGGCGCAGCTGGGGGCGCTGGACGAGTGGCTCCGGCGGCGGAGGCGGAGGGCGGAGGAGGCGGCCGGCTTCCTGGCGCGCCGGGGTGGCGGGCTCGAGGCGGTGAGCGGCGCCCCGGGCAGCCGTCCGGCCTGGCTCCGGCTGGCCCTGCGACTGCCGGAGCCGCTGCCGCCGCAGGCGCTGGAGGCGTTCTGCGAAGAGGCGGTGGAGCGCGGCGCCGACCTCGACCCGCTGCCGGAGCCGCTGCCCGCCCGGCTGGGGGGACCGGCGGCCGGGGAGCTGCCGCGGGCGGAGACGGTGCGCAGGCGGACGCTCCTCCTGGGCGGGGCGGGCTCGCTGATGGCCGACGAGGCCGGCTTCCGGCGCGTGCTGGAGGCGGTGGTGGAGGCCTGGCGCCGGTGGAGGAGGTCCGGCTGACGCGGGCGCGGAAGAAGGGGAGCCGAGAAGGGGGATCGGGGCGCCGGACCGCTGCCGGCTCCGTCGCCCGGTCCCGCCCGGAGGGGGGATGGCACGATGCTGGTCGCCTGCATCCAGACCATCGTCGACGCGGAGAAGAACCGGCGCGACCGGCCGGCCCACCTGGAGTACGTCTTCGCCCGGCGCGCCGAGGGGAAGGTGCACGAGGGCGGTCGCTTCGCCGACGGGAGCGGCGGCATGGTCGTCTATAGCGTGGAGACGCTGGAGGAGGCCCGCCGGCTGGCGGAGGCGGATCCCATCATCGCCGGGGGCGCCCGCACCTACGTCCTTCACGAGTGGGTGACCATCGACTGGGAGCACCCGGAGAGCTACCGCTGAGCCGGCGGGCGGGGCGGCGAACGGTCAGGCGGCCAGGAGGCGGGTGAGGAGCCAGCCTGTCGCGCAGCCCGTCAGGGCGGCCAGGAGGAGGCCGGGGCGCGGCGCGTCGGCCGACCAGGCGGCGGGGAGCAGCGTGCCCGCCGTCACCTCCAGCATGGCGCCGGCGGCGAAGCCCATGGCCACCGCCAGCGCCTCGCGGTCGACGCCGGCCAGGTGACCGGCGAGGGCGCCCAGGAGCGTGGGCAGGCCGGCCACGAGCGCCCGCCAGGCGGGGAGCCAGAAGGCGGCGGCCCACCGGCCGGCGCCCGGCCGGCGAGGACGGGCCGGGGGCGGCCCGGCTTCCTGGGGGAGGGCGATGGCCATCCCCTCGGGCAGGTCGTGGAGCGCCAGCAGGAGCGTGATGGCCAGACCGACGGCGCGCTCGTGGGCGAAGCCGGCCCCGATGGCGAGCCCCTCGGGGAAATTGTGGGCGGCGATCCCCCAGGCGACCACCGCCGAGGGCGAGGGCTGGAGCCGTTCCACGCCTAGGACCACGGCGACGCCCAGGGCCAGGCCCGCCACGCCCGCCCGGGCGCCCAGCCGCCATGCGGCCGGCAGCAGATCGAAGGCGGCTACCGCGAACATGATGCCCGCCACCCAGGCCAGGAGTGGCGCCACGGCCTGCCGCAGGCGCCGGCCGGCCAGGGTGGCCAGGAGGGCGCCCAGCACCCCCGCCCCGCTTCCCGAGAGGAAGGCGGCCCAGGCCGCCTCCCAGCCTCCTCTCCCGCCCGGTGGCGCCGTCCGCCATCCCCCCGCCCGATCCTTACTCGCAGGGCGGCGGAGCCTTGCGACTTGCGGCAAGATGGAACGGGTGGGGCCTGTGCCCGCGCGGGAGGAGGACCGAGGCGATGCTCTCCTTCGAGCCGGATGGCAGGGGACGGTACCGGATCCGGCGCCGCGGCGCCATGCGGGTGGACGCGGTCTTCTACGCCTCCCCCGCGATCCTGGCGGACCTGGAGGGGGAGGGCGGCGCGGCGCTGGAGCAGCTGGCCGCCGTGGCCAGCCTGCCCGGGGTGGTCGAGCCGGTCCTGGCCATGCCGGACATCCATTGGGGCTACGGCTTCCCCATCGGCGCCGTGGCCGCCTTCGACCCGGAGGCCGGCGGGGTGGTCAGCCCGGGCGGCGTCGGCTTCGACATCAACTGTGGCGTCCGGCTGCTGGCCTCGTCGCTGACCGCAGCCGACCTGGAGCCGGTCCGGGAGCGGCTGGCCGACGAGCTCTGCCGGAGCGTCCCGGCGGGGGTGGGCGCCGAGCGGGGCGAACTCCGGCTGGACGCCCGCCAGCTCCGGCGGCTCCTGGCGCTGGGCGCGGCCTGGGCGGTGGAGGCGGGGTTCGGCGAGCCGGCCGACCTGGAGCGGATCGAGTCGGGTGGCGCGCTGCCCGGCGCCGATCCGTCCCAGGTCTCGCCGCGGGCGCTGGAGCGGGGGCGGCCGCAGCTGGGGACGCTGGGGAGCGGGAACCACTTCCTGGAGGTGGGGGTGGTCGACCGGGTCGACGACCCGGAAGCCGCCCGGGCGTTCGGGCTCGTCGAGGGGCAGGTGACCGTGCTGGTCCACACCGGCTCCCGCGGCCTCGGCCACCAGGTCTGCCAGGAGTTCGTGGAACGGATGCTGGCTGCGGGCCCCCGCTACGGCATCGAGCTGCCCGACCGCCAGCTGGCGGCCGCCCCGGCGAGGAGCCCCGAGGGGGAGGCCTACCTGGGCGCCATGGCCGCGGCGGCCAACTTCGCCTTCGCCAACCGGCAGGTGGTCACCGCCTACGCGCGGCGCGCCTTCGAGCGCGCCGGCCTGCCCGCGTCGCTCCACGGCCTGCGGCTGGTCTACGACCTCGCTCACAACACCGCCAAGTGGGAGGAGCACGGCGGCCGCCGCCTCCTCGTCCACCGGAAGGGCGCCACCCGCGCCTTCCCCGCCGGCCACCCGGAGCTGCCCCCGGCCTACCGGCGGGTGGGCCAGCCGGTCCTGGTACCGGGCGACATGGGCCGCGCCTCCTTCGTCTTGGTGGGCGGCGAGCGGGCGATGGGCGAAAGCTTCGGCTCCGCCTGCCACGGCGCCGGCCGCAGGCTGAGCCGCCAGCGGGCCAGGCAGGTGGCGCGCGGGCGCCACCCGGTGCGCGAGCTGGCGGCCGAGGGGGTGCTGGTCCGGGCGGCCAGTCGCGCCACGGTGGACGAGGAGATCCCCGAGGCGTACAAGGATGTGGCCGACGTGGTCGAGGTGGTCCACGCCGCCGGCCTGGCCGGGAGGGTGGCGCGCCTCCGCCCGCTCATCGTGGTCAAGGGCTGAGCGACGGGCGGAGGGGGTGCAGCGCCGTGACGGGGAGTTGGCGCTGGCTCGAGCACACGGCGGACGTGGGCCTGGAGGCGGAGGCGGAGGGGTTGCCGGCGCTCTTCGCGACGGTGGCCGAGGCGACGCTGGCCCTCCTTCTGGAGAGGCCGCCGTCCGGCGGCCGCGGGCGGAGGCGCGTCCTCCTGTCGGCGCCCGACCTGGAGGGACTCCTGGTCCGCTGGGTGGACGAGATCCTCTTCCTGGTGCAGACGCGGGCGTTCGTGCCCGCGCGCTGCTCCGTCCGCCTGGAAGGGCCCGGCCCGGAAGGCGGCTGGAGGCTGGAGGCGCGGCTGGCGGGCAGCCGGCTCGACCGCGTGGCGATGGGCTTCCGGGGCGAGGTGAAGGCCGCCACCCGGCACCGCCTCTCCGTCGCCCGCGAGACGACGGCTGGCGGCCGCTGGCGGGCGCGACTCTTCCTCGACGTCTGACGCCGGAGGGGGGCGGAGCCCCCCGGAGGCGGCGGTGGCCGGGCCGGCTCCCCGAGGGCCGGCTCGGCGAGGGCCGCCGGATTCCGTATAATCGCTACAGGCTGCTTTTCAAAAGTAAGCCTCGCGGGGAGGCGGGCCCTTGATCGATTCGGTCACGCGGCTGCTGGCGGGGATCGGACAAGGATCGCTGGTGGCCGTCTTCCTCCTGGCGCTGGCGGCGGTGGCGCTTCTGGCGGACGGCACGCGCCGCCGCGAGCGGGGGCCTGGGGAGGCCGCAGGCCGGGCGGAGCGCGAGATCCGCGCCGGCCGGGTGGCGCTGATGGTGGTGGCGGCGCTCGCCCTGCTCAGCGCCGCCGGGCTCGTGGGGCTCCTCCTCACCGACAACTTCGCCTTCGCCTACGTGACCGCCCACTCCAGCCGCGACCTGCCCGCCGTCTACAAGGTGGGCGCGCTCTGGGGCGGGCAGGAAGGCTCGCTCCTCTTCTGGCTGACCATCCTCGCCCTCTACGCCGCCTCCATCGCCTGGCGGTCGCGGGAGCGGAGCGCGCCGCTGGCGCTGGCGGTGATGGGGGTGACCGAGCTTTTCTTCAGCTTCCTGGTCGCCTTCGTCGCCAGTCCCTTCGCGCTTCTGCCGCCGGACCGGGTGCCGCCGGACGGGAACGGGTTGAGCCCGCTCCTGCGCGACCCGGCGATGCTGATGCATCCGGTGGCGCTGTACACCGGCTTCGTCGGCTTCAGCGTCCCCTTCGCCTTCGGCGTGGCGGCGCTCATCCTGCGCGAGCCCGGGGCGCGCTGGATCCGCCTCACCCGCAGGTGGGCGCTCCTGGCCTGGGGCGTCCTGGGGCTGGGGCTCCTGCTGGGCGCCTGGTGGTCGTACCACGTGCTCGGCTGGGGCGGCTACTGGGGCTGGGACCCGGTGGAGAACGCGGCGCTGATGCCCTGGCTGGTGGGCACCGCCTTCATCCACTCGGCCCTGGTCCAGGAGCGGAGGGGACTCCTCAAGGCCTGGAACATGGTGCTGGTGATGGCCGCCTACCTCCTGACCATCCTGGGCACCACGCTGACGCGGAGCGGCCTCCTGGTCTCGGTCCACGCCTTCGCCCAGTCGCCCATCGCGCCCTACTTCATCGTCTTCCTGGGCCTGGCGCTGGCCGGCTGCCTCTATCTCCTGGGCGTCCGCTGGGACGATCTGCGCGACGAGCAGCCGGGCGTGGAGACGCTGGTCAACAAGGAGACCGCCTTCCTGGCCAACAACGTGGTCCTGCTGGTGACCGCGCTGGTCGTCCTGGTGGGGACGCTCCTGCCGGAGATCACCGGTCTCTTCGGGCTCCGCCTGACGGTCGGCGCGCCCTACTTCGAGCAGACCGCCGGCCCCCTCCTGGGGCTGCTCCTGGTCCTGATGGGGCTGGGGCCGCTGGTGGCCTGGCGGCAGTCGGACGGACGGCGCCTGCGGAGGAAGCTCCTCCTCCCGGTGCTCTCGGCGGTGGTGGTGGCGGCCGTGCTGGTGGCGGCGGGCGTCATGGGCGGCTTCATCGCCTTCGGTGTGGCGGCCGCCCTCTTCGTCATGGCCTCGGTCTTCCTGGAGGTGGCGGACGGGTACCGCGCCCGCCGGTCGATGACCGGCGAGCCGCCGCTCCTCAGCCTCTGGCGGCTCTTCGACCGGAACCCCTCGCGCTACGGGGGCTACGTGGCCCACCTGGGGATCGCGCTGATGGCGCTGGCGGTGATCGGCTCGACCGCCTACCAGCAGCACCTCTCCCTCACCCTCCGCCCCGGGCAGAGCGCGCTGGTGGGGCCCTACACCGTCACCTTCGCCGGCCTCCGGCAGGGATTGGACGGCGTGGTTCCGGTGGTCCGGGGAGAGGTTGAGGTCCGCCAGGGAGGCCGCTTCCTGGGGACGCTGACACCGGCCACGCTCTTCTACCAGGACTCCCGGGAGGGGCCGATCAGCCGGGCCGCCATCCGGCACAGCTTCGGCGACGACCTGTACGTGGTCCTGGCGGGATGGGACGCCTCCGGGCAGGCGGGCCTGGAGGTCTATGTCAACCCGCTGGTCAACTGGCTCTGGGTGGGGGGTCTCCTCCTCCTCCTGGGGACGGGCTTCGCGCTCTGGCCCCGGCCGTCGGCTCGGCTGGCGGCGGTGGAGCCGGAGCGGGAGCGTGTCTTCGGGCTCCTGCGGGAGCTGGAGTACGACTACCGCATGGCCAAGGTGGACGGCGAGACCTACGCCCGGCTGCGCGGCGAGTATGAGCGGCAGGCGCGGCGGGCGCTGGAGGAGGCGCGCGAGCGCGAGCGCCGCCGCCGGGAGGTGGAGGAAGGACTCCTGGGCGGGCGACAGCCGGCCGCCCCCTCCGGCACGGTCGATCATCCTGACGCGGGTCACCCCGCTCCGGAGGTGGTTCGATGACCGGAACCGTCTCCTACTCCGTCGCCTTCCTGACGGGGTTGGTCTTCTTCTTCTCCCCCTGCGTCTGGCCGATGTACCCCTCGTACCTGAGCTACATCGCCGGGGCGAGCGCCGGCCTGGCGGCCCGCGGCGACGGTGGCGTCCGGCTGGGCGGCCTCGCGCGCCTGCGCATCCTGGGAAGGGCGCTCGCCTTCGTCCTGGGCTTCTCGCTGGTCTTCATCGCCCTGGGCGCCACCGCCAGCTCGGTGGGACAGTTGCTGCTGGCCAACCTGCCGCTCTTGCGCAAGGTGGCCGGCGTCCTGATCGCCTTCTTCGGCTTGGCCATGACCGGCTGGATCCACATCCCGCTCCTGGAGCGGAGCTGGCAACCTCTGGCCGAGCAGGGCACCCGGCCCGCACGGGCGGGGAGCTGGCTCGGCGCGCTGGTGCTGGGAGGAGCCTTCAGCGTCGGCTGGACGCCGTGCGTCGGCCCGGTGCTGGCGGCCATCCTGGTCTACGCCTCGACGCAGGCTTCGCTGGCGCAGGGGGTGACGCTCCTGGCCGCCTACTCGGCGGGGATGGGGATCCCCTTCCTCGTCCTGGCCGCGGCCTTCGAGTGGCTCTGGCCGCGGCTCGGGGGCGTCCGCCGGGCGCTGCCCGCGGTGCAGAAGGCGGCGGGGCTCCTGCTGGTGCTCCTGGGCGCCCTGGTCTACAGCGACCTGCTCACGCAGATCTCCTTCCGACTCTTCTACCTCTTCTCCTGAGGCGGAGGGGAGGTGAGCGGAACGCGACGGTGGACGACGTGGCTTGCCCTGGGAATCCTGGTGCTGGCGCTGGGTGGCGCCTTCCTCTCCAGCCGGCCCCACGGCCGACCGGCCGTGGGCAGCCTGGCTCCCGACTTCTCCCTCCCCGAGCTGGGCGGCGGCAAGAGGCTGCAGCTGAGCGACCTGCGGGGCAGGGTGGTGCTCATCAACTTCTGGACGACCTGGTGCCCGCCCTGCCGGGAGGAGACGCCGGCGCTGGTCGCCTTTGAGGAGCGGTACGCCCGCCAGGTCATGGTGCTGGGTGTCGACGTGGCCGAGACAGCGGAGACGGTGCAGGCCTACGTGCGCGACTCGGGCATCGACTATCCGGTCCTTCTCGACCGGGACAAGGCGGTCTCGGGCGCCTACGGGCTGACGGGCTACCCCGAGTCCTGGTTCGTGGGGCCGGATGGGCGGCTGCGCGCCTTCGCCTCGGGTCCCATGAGCTTCGAGCAGATGCAGAGCCTGGCCGCCCGGGCGCTGGGGCGCCCGCTGGACGCCGAGGGCGTGGGACCGGTCCGGCCGGGCGACCGTCTGGTGGCGCTGGCGCGCGCGGCGGACGGTGGCCTGGTGGTGGTGACGGAGCGGGGCAGCTGGGAACGGGCGGGCGCCGGCTGGAGGACGGTCAAGGGGGTGCTTCCCGGGCAGGGAGGGGGAGGCGCCCCCGAGGCGGTCTCGGAGGACGGCCGCTGGCGGGTCCGCTGGCAGCCGGGCCAGGGGCTCCTGGTCGGGGGGCCGGGGGGACGGATGCTGCCCTTCGCCACAGACCTGCCCGGCGACCTCGCGGTGACGGCGCTGGCGGTGGAGAGCGATCCCCGGGGGCGCCTGGCGCGGATCTGGCTGGGCGCGGGCGCGACGCTCCTGACGGTCGACCCGGAGGGGAGGAGCCGGACGGTCAGCGGCTTCGAGCGGCGGGCCGGCGCGCTCCTGCCGCTCTCCCCGGGCCGGGTCCTGGTGGCCAGCGACCGCGGCCTGTGGCTGGCCGACGCCGCCTCGGCAAGGGCGGAGGCCGCGGGCGCGCCCGCGCGAAGCTTCGCGGGCCTGGCCAGGGCCGCGGGCTTCCTCTGGGCGGGGGCGCCCAACGGCGACCTCTACCGTTCGGCGGACGGTCTGCACTGGGAATGGGCCCCGTGAGACGGAGGAGCCCCCGCAGCAGGCGGTGAAAGGGGCAAAGGGGGTGGCTGAGGCTTGGACTTGGGACTGAGGGGACGGGTGGCGGTGGTGACCGCGGCCAGCCAGGGACTGGGCCGGGCCGTGGCGGCGGCGTTCGCGGCGGAGGGGGCGCGCCTGGCCGTCTCCAGCCGGAGGCAGGCGGCGGTGGCCGAACTGGCCGGCACCCTGGAGCGGGAGCACGGCGCAGAGGTGCTGGCCATGGCCTGCGACCTGACCGACCCGGCGGCGGTGGAACGCTTCTTCCAGGCGGTGGGGGAGCGGTACGGGCGCATCGACGCGCTCTTCACCAACGCGGGCGGCCCGCGGCCGGGGGAGTTCGACGAGCTGTCGGACGCCGACTGGCTGGCGGCCTTCGAGCTCAACCTGCTCAGCGTCGTGCGCACGCTCCGGGCGGCGCGCCCCTGGCTGGAGAAGAGCGACGCGCCGGCGGTGGTCAACGACGTCTCGACGTCGGTGAAGCAGCCCATCGAGGGACTGCTCCTCTCCAACGTGATCCGGGCCGGAGTGGTCACCCTGACCAAGAGCCTCTCCCAGGAGTGGGCGCCGAGGATCCGCGTCAACGCGGTCGCGCCGGGGCGGATCGCCACCGAACGGGTGGCCGAGCTCGACCGCGACCGGGCGGCCCGGGCGGGCACGACGCCCGAGGCGGTGGCGGCGGAGTACGCCCGGAACATCCCCCTGGGCCGCTACGGTCAACCGGAGGAGCTGGCCCGGGTGGCTGTCTTCCTGGCGTCGCCGGCGGCCAGCTACGTGAACGGCCAGTTCGTCCTGGTCGACGGCGGCCTGGTCCACGCCCTGTGAAGGCGGGGCGTGGAAGGCGGCGCGGGACGTGGGACGCGACGAGGGGTGGGCGAGGGTGAGGACGCGCCTGACCGAGCTCCTGGGCATCCGCAGGCCCGTCATCCAGGGCGGGCTCGCCTACCTGGCGCGGGCGGAGCTGGCGGCGGCCGTCGGCGAGGCAGGCGGGCTCGGGCAGGTGACGGCGGCCACGCTCCACACCCCCGAGGCGCTCCGCCAGGAGGTGGGCCGCCTCCGCCAGCTGACCGGGGCGCCGTTCGGCATCAACTTCGCCCTGGGCCACTGGCAGGTGGAGCCGATGCTGGAGACGGCCCTGGAGCTGGAGCCGGATGTGATCAGCATCACCGGCGGGAACCCCGAACCGGTGCTCCGCCGGATCCAATCCTGGCCCGGGCGCCGGCCGCGGACCCTGGTGCTGGTCTCCAGCGTCCGCCAGGCGAGGAAGGCGGAGGCGCTGGGCGCCGACGTGGTGGTGGCCGTGGGGGCCGAGGGCGGCGGGCATATCGGGCGCGACGACACCAGCACGCTGGTGCTGGTCCGCCAGGTGGTGGAGGCGGTCCGGGTCCCGGTGGTCGCCTCGGGCGGGATCGTGGACGGGCGCGGCCTGGCGGCCGCCCTCGCGCTGGGCGCGGAGGGGATCGAGATGGGGACGCGCTTCGTGGCCACGCGCGAGTCGCCGGCCCACGCCGCCTACAAGCAGGCGCTGGTGGAGGCGGGCGAAGCCTCCACCGCCCTGATCGAGGTCTCCCTGGGCCGGCCCGGGCGGGCGCTGAAGGGCGCCTGGGTGGAGCGGATCCGGAGCGCCGAAGGTGCCGGTGCGCCGGAGGAGGAGATCCTGCCGCTGGTCAGCGGGGAGAGGAACGTGCGCGCCGCCCTGGAGGGCCGGCTGGACGAAGGCTTCGTCTGGGCCGGCCAGGCCAGCGCCTTGATCCGGGACATCCCCACCGTGGCCGAGCTGCTCGACCGCATCGAGCTGGAGGCGAGGGAGGCGCTGGAGCGGCTGGAGCAGCTGCTTGCCTGAGGCCGCTCAGGAAGCGCGGCTTCTCGCCGGCACCTCGGCCGGCTCGTAGGCGAGCTCCTGCCCGTTCAACTCCACCTCGGTCTGAACCGAAGCGGTCTGGGCGAGCATGGCCAGCACGCCACAGTATTTCTCCTCCGAGAGGCGGACGGCGCGGACCACCCGGGCCGGCTCCAGCGGCCCCGTGAAACGGTAGCGCAGGCGCAGGTGCGTGAAGACCTTGGGGTCGCTCTCGGCCTGCTCGGCCGCGATCTCCACCGCGAAGCCCTCCAGGGGCTGGCGCATCTTGTCGAGGATGGAGACCACGTCGATCCCGGTGCAGCCGCCGAGACCGGCCAGCACCGCCTCCTTCGGCCGGACCGGAGCCGCGGACGCCTCGTCGGCCAGCTCGTCCAGCGTCCGCCCGCCTGCTCCCTGCACCTCGCCGGCGGCGCGGATCTCCACCCGGCCGCCGCTCCCCGCCCGCGCCAGGAAGCTGGTACCGCCCCGCCACTCCACCGTCGCCGTCAGTGCCGCCATGGTCGGGCTTCCACCCCTTCTTCGCGATGATCGCTCGGGTCGCTCATCCCCCGCGAGTGGCACCAGGATACCGCACTCAGGGCGCCGGGCGCACCGGCTCCGGCTCGCGCCCGCGGCCTGGAGCCGCCTCTTCCCGGGCGAGCCGGCTGTGTCGCCGGCCGTAGAGGAAGTAGAGGACGAGCCCCAGGAGAAGCCAGCTGGTGAAGACGATCCAGGTCAGGCGGGGCAGGTTGGTGGCCAGCCAGAGCGACGATGCGGCCGCCAGCCCGGGCAGCCACGGGACGGCGGGGACGCGGAAGGGCCGCTTCCATTCGGGGTGGCGCCGGCGGAGGACGATGACGCCCAGGGAGACCAGGAAGAAGGCGGCCAGCGTGCCGAGGCGGAGGACGATGACGCCCAGGGAGACCAGGAAGAAGGCGGCCAGCGTGCCGATGTTGGCCAGCTGGGCGACGTCGGAGACGGGGAGCAGTCCTCCCAGCGCGGCCACCGCCAGACCGGTGAGGATCGTCACCCGGTAGGGCGTCCGGTAGCGGGGGTGAACCTGGGCGAAGGACTCGGGCAGCAGGCCGTCCCGGGCCATGGCGAAGAAGATGCGGCTCTGCCCGAAGATGTCGACCAGAAGGACGCTGGTCAACCCGGCCAGCGCCCCGACCGAGACCGCCGCCGCGCCCCAGCGGACGCCCACATCGAGCAGCGCCGAGGCCACCGGCGAGGCGGTGTCCAGCCGGTCGTACGGCACCAGCAGCGTCAGGAGGGCCGAGACGGCCACGTAGAGCAGGGTGGAGACACCCAGCGAGGCGAGGATCCCCCTGGGCAGGTCACGGGCCGGATCCTTCACCTCCTCGGCCGCGGTCGAGACCGCGTCGAAGCCGATGTAGGCGAAGAAGATGATGGCCGCCCCGCGGAAGATGCCCGTGACGCCGTAGGGCAGGAACGGCTGCCAGTGCCGGATGCGCGCGTGGAAGAGCCCGGCTCCCAGGAAGACCCCGATCACCGCCAGCTTGACCAGCACCACCAGGTCGTTGACCCGCTCCCCCTGCTGGGTCCCGCGCACCAGGAGCCAGGTGATCGCCGCCGCCACCGCCATCGCCGGCAGGTTGAGGCCGTGGGGCTCCCCCGCTGGCCCGACCAGCGGCGAGGTCGCCCACCTGGGCAGTTCGAGGCCGGCCGAGGCCAGCAGGTCGCGGAGGTAGCTGGACCAGCCGATGGCCACCGCCGAGGCCGCCACCACGTATTCCAGGATGAGGTCCCAGCCGATCACCCAGGCGATGATCTCGCCCAGGGCCGTGTACGCGTAGGTATAGACGCTCCCGGCGATCGGCAGCATGGAGGCGAGTTCGGCGTAGGAGAGGGCCGCCAGCGCGGCCACGGTGCCCGAGACCAGGAAGGAGAGGACGATGCCGGGACCCGCGTAGCGGGCCGCGCCCACGCCCGTCAGGACGAAGATGCCCGTGCCGATGATGGCGCCGATGCCGAAGAGGGTCAGGTCCCCCGCGCCCAGGGTGCGGCGGAGGCGCGGCCCCTCGCGGGTCTCGCGCAGCGTGAAGTCGAGCGGCTTTCGCCGCAAGAGCGTGCGCAGGTTCATCGCCCTTTTACGGTCTCCCCCGGACGCCGGCCTATTCCCCGGCCCATCCCGGGCAGGCTCCCCGGTCCCGCGGGGGCGCTGGTGCAGGAGATGCGGGCGTGCGGCCGGAATGGAATGGCTCGAGCGGAGGTGCCTCGTTGAACCCGTCGTCGAAGCCGGAACGCCGGATCGAACTGAGCTGGCAGGACGTCGAACGCCTGGTGGTGGAGCTGAAGCCGAGGCTACTCGCGGCGGGCCCGTTCGACGCCATCCTCTGTGTGACGCGGGGCGGGCTGATCCCCGCAGGGCTCATCTCGGAGCTGCTCGACCTGCGCAACGTCATGGCGGCTTCGGTCGTCTTCTTCTGTGGCCCGTGGCAGACCGAGCGACGCCCGCTCTTCTGGCAGTTCCCGTCCACCGACGACCTCCGCGGCAAGCGGTTGCTGGTGGTGGACGACGTCTGGGCGGACGGGGAGCTGCCCATGGCGGTCAAGACCCGCGCCATCGCGGCCGGCGCCAAGCCCTACGTGGTGGTCCTCCACTATCGTCGCCGGCAGAGCCACTTCCCCAACGACGGCCCCGACTTCTTCGCCGCCGAGACCGACGACTGGCTGGTTTACCCCTGGGAGCGGCTCGCCGACTGACGAGCCGCGGCGCCGCCCGGGCGGTCGAGAAGGGAGGGAGCGATCTGGACACCCTGCTCAACGTGGCGCGCGCCGTCCACGGCCTGGAGCTGGCCGGCCTGGTGATGCTGCTGGGGCTGCTGCGCGTCGTCTGGTTGCTGGGAGGCGGCCGCTGGCGGGGCGAACGCTGGCTGGCGGCGGCCTTCCTCGGGTTGGCGGACCTGATGGCGCTCTTCTGGAGAGGGGGAGCGGGCCCTACCTCTACCTGCCCAAGCTGGAGAGCCACCTGGAGGCGCGGCTCTGGAACGACGTCTTCACCTGGGCGGAACGGCAGCTGGGCCTGCCCCACGGTGTGACCAAGGCGACCGTGCTGATCGAGACGCTGCCGGCGGCCTTCGAGATGGACGAGATCCTCTGGGAGCTGCGCGACCACTCGGCCGGTCTCAACTGCGGCCGCTGGGACTACATCTTCAGCACCATCAAGACGCTCCACGCGCACGAGGAGTGGATCCTTCCCGACCGCGCCCAGGTGACCATGACCGTCCCCTTCATGCGCGCCTACACGCAGCTGGCCATCCGCACCTGCCACCGCCGGAACGTCCACTGCATCGGCGGCATGGCCGCGCAGATCCCGGTCAGGGACGACCCGGAGGCGAATGAGCGCGCCTTCGCCCTGGTCCGCGAGGACAAGGAGCGGGAGGCCGGCGACGGGCACGACGGCACCTGGGTGGCGCACCCCGGCCTCGTCCCCGTGGCCAGGGAGGTCTTCGACCGCCGGATGCCCGGCCCCAACCAGATCGACCGGAAGCGGGAGGACGTGCGCGTGACGGCCGAGGAGCTGCTCCGGGTGCCGGAGGGGACCATCACCGAGGCGGGCGTCCGCAACAACCTGAGCGTCGCCGTCCAGTACATCGCGGCCTGGCTGGGCGGCCGGGGCGCCGTCCCCATCTTCCACCTGATGGAGGACGCCGCCACGGCCGAGATCGCCCGTACCCAGCTCTGGCAGTGGCTCCACCACCCGCGGGGCGTCCTCGACGACGGGCGGCGGGTGACGGCGGAGCTTCTGGAGAAGCTTCTCGACGAGGAGATGGCGAAGATCCGGGCGGAGGTGGGCGAGGAGCGCTCCGCCGGCGGAGACTACGAGGAAGCGCGGCAGATCCTGCGCCAGCTGACCTTCCAGGAGGAGCTCCCCGGCTTCTTCACCCTGGCGATGTACGAGCGCCTGCCCTGAACGCGCGCCGCCCGGAGGGACCCGGGAAGGAGGCGACGGGACGGTGTCCGGCGAGGCCGGTGCGGCCGGGAACGGCGGCACCGTCGATCTCTTCGTCAGTTGCATGGTCGACCTGTTCCGGCCCCAGGCGGCCGTCGCCGCGCTCCGGCTCCTGGAGCGGCGCGGCTTCCGCGTCCGCTTCCCGGAGCGGCAGACCTGCTGCGGGCAGTTCGCCTTCAACGCCGGCCACGACCGCGAGGCGGCCGAGCTGGGGCGCCGGCTGGTGGCGGCCTTCGAGGAGGCAGGCGATGCGGCTCCGGTGGTGGCGCTCTCCGGCTCCTGCGCCGCCATGGTCCGCGCGGAGCTGCCCGGGCTGCTCGAGCGGGAGGCCCGCGAGCGGGGCGAGAGCGGGGTCGAGGCCTCGTCCTGGGGCGAGCGAGCCCGGCGCCTGGCCGGCCGCGTGGTGGAGCTGAGCGAGTTCCTGGAGCGGGTGGGGGCCGAGGAGCGTGAGACCGGGGAGGACGGTCCGCCCCGCGCGCCGGCGGGGAGGGAGGCGCCCCTCCGCGTCGCCTACCACAACGGCTGTCACATGCGCCGGCTCCTGGGGGTGCGCGAGGCGCCGCTCCGCGCGCTCGAGCGGGCCGGGGTGGAGGCGGAGGAGCCGCCGGCCGCCGACCAGTGCTGCGGCTTCGGCGGCACCTTCTCCCTGGTGGAGCCTTCGCTGGCGGCGGTGATGGCCGACGCCAAGCTGGCCCAGGTGGCCGAGAAACGCCGGGAGGGCGCGGCGGCGCTGGTCAGCGCCGACCTGGGCTGCCTCCTCCACCTGGGCGGGCGCCTCCGGCGGCGGGGAGACCCGTGGCCGGTCGTCCACCTGGCGGAGCTGCTGGAGCTGGCCGAGGAAGGCCGCCTGGACCCCGCCGCCCTCGCCTCCGCCTCGGCGCTGCCGGCCGGGGCGCCGGCGCGGCACCCGGCACCGGCGGTTTCCGCAACGGGGGGCGAGGAGCCGTGAGCGGCAGCCTGCCCCTGGACCGGGCTCCCTGGACCGTCCGACGGAGCCGCGGCCTCCTGGACCCCGACCTGCGGCGGGCGGCCACCGGCGCCACGCGCCGCCTCCAGGGGAGCAAGGAGGCCGCTTACGCCGAGTACCCCCAAGGCGAGGAGAGGCGCCGCCGCGCCGTGGAGGCGAAGCGGCGCGCCATCCGCCAGCTGGACGCCCTGCTGGAGCGGCTGACCGGGCAGGTGGAGGCGCGCGGCGGCCACGTCTTCCGCGCCCGCGGGCCCGAGGAGGTGGCGGGCTACGTCCTGGAGGTGGCGCGGCGCCGGTCGGCGCGGCAGGTGGTCAAGTCGAAGTCCATGGCCACCGAGGAGGTGGAGCTGAACGCGCGCCTGGAGGCCGGCGGCCTCCGCGTGCGCGAGACCGACCTGGGCGAGTACATCATCCAGCTGGCCGGCGAGAGGCCCGCCCACATCCTGGCCCCGGCGGCGCACAAGAGCCGCGCCCAGGTCCGCCGGCTCTTCGAGCGGGAGGCGCGGGAGGCGGGCGAGGCCCCGCCCGCGGGCGAGAGCCCGGAGGAGCTGACCGCCTTCGCCCGGCGGCGCCTGCGGGAGGAGTTCCTCCGGGCGGAGATCGGGATCACCGGGGGCAACTTCCTGGTGGCGGAGACCGGCACGCTGGTGCTTTTCACCAACGAGGGGAACGGGCGGATGGTCACCTCGCTGCCACCCGTCCACATCGCGGTGGTGGGCGTCGAGAAGGTGGTGGCCACCTGGGAGGACTTGGCCGACCTCATCGAGCAGCCGCCGCTGAGCGGCGTCGGGCAGCGGCTCTCTTCCTACGTGAGCCTGCTGAGCGGGCCGCGCCATCCTGGCGAGCTGGACGGGCCGGAGGAGTTCCACCTGATCCTCCTGGACAACGGGCGGAGCGAGCTCCTGGGCACCGAGTTCGAGGACGTCCTGAGCTGCATCCGCTGCGGCGCCTGCCTCAACGCCTGCCCCGTCTTCCGGAACGTGGGCGGGGGCCATGCCTACGGGAGCATCTACAGCGGCCCCATCGGCGTGGTGCTGACGCCGCTCCTGGCCGGCCTCGAAAAGGCGCCCGAGCTGCCGAAGTCGCTCTGCAGCATGTGCCACGCCTGTGGAGAGGCCTGCCCGATGGAGATCGACCTGCCCGGCCACATCCTCCGCCTCCGCCGCCAGGAGGCGGAGCGCGGCCTGGAACCCCGCGGCTACGCCGCCATGCTGGCGCTCTGGTCGCGCCTCTGGTCGAGCCCCTCGGGCTTCGTCCTCTCGGCGCGGCTGGGGCGGCTGGGACAGCGGGCCTGGGAGCGGGACGGCCGCCTGACCGGCGGGCCGGGCCCGTTCTCGGCCTGGTTCGTCGGCCGCGACATGGCGCCGCTCGCCCGGGAGAGCTTTCACGAGTGGTGGCGGCGGAACCGGGGTGGTGCACGGTGACGGGCGAGGAGCGGGTCGAGGCCTTCCGGCGGCGCTGGGAGGCGCTGGGCGGCCGCGCGGTCCTGGCCGAGGAAGGTCGGGAGGGTGTCCGCGCCGCGGTCCGCCGGGCGGTGGAAAGCCTGCTCGCGGAGAGCGCCGCGGCCGGCGGCCCCGCGAGCCCCGGCCCAGCCCCCGTCTCCGCCGACGGCCCGGACGGCACCCCGCTGGCCGTCCTCTGGGACGATCCGGAACTCGCGGCCCTCGACTTGGCCGAGCTCCTGGAGCGTCTCGGCCTCCGGGCCGCCGTCTGGCGCGCCCAGGGGTCGGAGGAAGCTGCGGAGGCGGCCGCGCGCCTCCGCGGCCAGGCCGCCCGGGCGGTGCTGGGCGTCACCGGCGCCTCCTGGGCGGTGGCCGAGACCGGGACGGTGGCGCTCAGCTCGGACCGCGGCAGCGGCCGGCTGGTCAGCCTCCTCCCGCCGGCCCACCTGGCCGTGGTCCGCCGCTCGCGGGTGGTGGAGACGGTGGGGGAGGGTTTCCGGCTCCTGATGGAGGAGGCGGGCCGGCGCGGGGGACTGCCCTCGGCCGTCCACCTGATCAGCGGCCCCAGCATGAGCGCCGACATCGAGGGGGAGCTGACGGTCGGGGTCCACGGGCCGGGACGGGTGGTGGCGGTCATCGGGGAATGGTGAGGGCGGCTCTCCGCGTTACCATGGAAGACGGGAGGGATGGCTGTGGGACGACTCGACGGCCAGAGGATCGCGCTTCTGATCGGACCGGGCTTCGAGGATTCGGAGGCGCTCTACCCTTACTATCGCCTCCAGGAGGAGGGCGCCCGCGTCGAGGTGGTGGCGGTCGAGCGGCCCGGCGGCTCGGTGGTCGGAAAGCACGGCGTGCCGCTCACCGTCGACAGGGATGTGGCCGAGGCGAGGGCGGCGGAGTATGACGCGCTGGTCCTGCCGGGCGGCCGCGGGCCCGACGCCATCCGCACCAACCCCGACGTGCTCCGCTTCACCCGCGACTTCTTCGACGCCCGGAAGCCCGTGGCGGGCATCTGCCACGGTCCCCAGATCCTGATCAGCGCCGACCTGGTCCGGGGGGTCCGCCTGACCGGCTACAAGAGCATCGCCCAGGATCTGAAGAACGCCGGCGCGCTCTACGAGGACCGCGAGACGGTGGTGGACGAGCGGGTGCAGCTGTGCTGGACGCCCAGCACCAGCACCGAGACCGGCGGCAGATCCCCGGTCATCGCCTTGGCCACGCTGGTGGCGGGGCTGGGCGAACCGGTGGGACGCGAGCTCCACCAGCCCCAGGCGGCGCCTGCGACGACCAGGACGGCCAGGAAGATGAGAAGCGCCCTGCCCCGCCGGCGCAGGCGACGACGGCGGGGCCCGGTCCGGGCCTCCGCGCGGCCGGGCGCGGGTGCCGCCTGGGCCTGCTCTCCCGGTTCTCGCTCGTAGTAGTCGTTCACCAGCCAGCCTCCTTGTCCGCTGGTCGTCGTGGCGGGCGGGACTCGCCAGGCAACGCCTCTACTCTAACTCTTCCTTCGACGGGAACCGACCCCGGGGCTTCTGTTGCTTTCTGCCGCTCACATGGTGACTTCCGCCGCTCAACGAGGACGCGGAAGGAACCAGAGCAGAAAGAGGAGCAGGCCCAGCGCGGCCGCCATGGCCAGGAGGCCCGAGAAGCCGGCCCGAGCCAGCACCAGGCCCGCCAGCCCGGGTCCCAGGGCGAAGCCGGCGTCCTCCACGCTGGAGGCGAGCCCCAGGCCGGCGGGGCCCAGCTCCGCCGGCATGGTCGCGGTCAGCCAACCGTTCCAGGTGACCACCGCCGCGCCGTAGCCGGCGGTGATGGCGAAGGCGGCCGGCGTCCAGGCGGCGGGCGTGGGCGAGACGGCGGCGAGGAGGAAGCCCAGCGCCAGCAGCGCCGCGCTGGCGCGGAGGAAGAGGAGCGGTCGCGCGGAGGTGCTGATCCGGCCACCCCCGACGAAGCCCAGGAGGAGGCCGGAGCCCGCGGCCGCCGCCAGGGCCACCCGGGCGCCCGGCCGGAGGATGTGGAGAAGCCGCGGCAGGTAGGGGACGAAGGCCCCCGGTACCATGGCCAGCCCGGCCATCAGCACGAGAGGCCCAAGAAGGGGCCGGACCCAGGCCCAGGGGAGGCTGCCCAGCCCGGCGGCCACGCCCTCCTGGCGGGGACCCCCGCCGCCGGGCGGGTTCTCCGGCTCGTCACAGGCGGTGCGGGGAGCCCAGCGCAACGTCACCGGCAGAAGGAGCGCGGCGCTCAGGCCGAGGGCGAGGATGAGCGGCCGCGCCAGCGCATGGGGCAGGAGCAGGACGCTGACGTAGCCAATGCCCGAACCGGCCACCCAGGCGGTGAAGGTGGGCCCCTGGCCGAAGCCGGCCTGGCCCTGGTAGGCGTAGCCCGACTGGGCCAGCGCCAGGGGCCAGACGGGCGCGCCGCCGAGGCCCAGGAGCAGGGCACCGCCGCCCAGCATGGCCAGGTTCCGCCCGGTGGCGACGAGACCGCTTCCTGCAGCCAGAAGGAGGAGGGCGGCCAGGAGGATGCTGCGGTGGTGCCGTCGCATCCACCAGCCGGCCACGGGCTTGGCGGCGGTGTCGACGAGGTAGGCGACCGAGACGATGGTGCCCGCGGCGCCGACGCCGACCCAGTGGGCCGCCTGAAAGGGGAGAAAGGCCAGCAGGGCGGCGCTTCGCGCGGCCTCCACCCAGCCCAGCTGGAGCGCCGCCAGCGCGGCGTCGACCCACCCCGTGCGGCCTGTCAGTTCGCTGGAGCCCGGCTCCATTCCCGTCCTCCTTCGACTCGGTAGCGTACGTCATTTGGCGAACCGGCGGGTGGTGCGTAACCTGTGCGCGGAGGGACCGTGTTGCGACGCTGGTGGCCGGCTCTGGCGGTGCTGTTGGCCGCGCTCCTGTGCGTCTTCCTGCCGCCGGTCGGGGGCGGCGGGCGGCCGCGCAGGGCGACGGCGGCACCGCGCCCGCTGGAGGTGGGACGCCTGGGCCGCAGGATCCTGGTCCTGGCGCCGCATCCCGACGACGAGGTGGTGGGGGCCGGCGGGTTGATCCAGACCGCGCTCCGCGCGGGCGACCAGGTCTGGGTGGCCGTGGCCACCAGCGGCGAGAGCTCCACCCCCGCCGCCATACGGGCGCTTCACGTCCTCCGGCCCACGCCCCGGGACTTCGCCCTGTTGGGGCAGATCCGCAGGAACGAGAGCCGCGCGGGTACCCGCGTCCTGGGTCTTCCGCCTTCGCACCTGATCTTCCTGGGCTACGCCGACGGAAGCCTGACGCCCCTCTGGGTGGACAGCTGGAACTGCCGCCAGCCGCGGGTCAGCGGCGGCACCCACGTCGCCTACAGCCTCCTCGACCGGGGCTTTGACCCCCACGTCGCCTACTGTGCGCCGCATCTGCTGGACGACCTGGAGCGGCTGCTCCGCCAGGTCCGGCCGGACGCCGTCATCCTGCCCGATCCGGCCGACCACCACCCCGACCACGCGGGCCTGGCCGACTTCACGTGGGCCGCCGTGCTGGCCTACGACCGGAGCCGCCCCGCGGCCGCACCGGAGCCGAGCCTCTACGGGTACCTGGTCCACTACCCGGACTGGCCGCAGCGGTGGGGATACGACCCTGCCGGCCAGGAAGCCTTCCCCAGCACGTGGACCGGCGGGCCGGTCCGCCTCGTCCGCCTGCCGCTGGCGAAGCCGGTCACGGACGGCAAGGAGCGGGCCCTGCTCCGCTACCGGAGCCAGCTGGCCGTCTCACCGGAGTTCCTGGAGTCTTTCGTCCGGCGGGACGAGCTCTTCACCCGGCGGCCCCTGGTCCTCCGCCTCGGCCCGCGCTGGACGGAGCTGGGGCAGGTGCGTCCGCTCTCTTCCACCTTCCGGGTGCTGCGGAGGGGGCGCGGCATTCCCCGCATCGTCCGGCTCAGCCGCTACGCGGGGTTCGCCGCCACGCTCTGGGCGCGGTCGTCCGGCCCCGGACGCCTCGAGTTCCGCCTCAGCGGCCGGGACGTGCCGATGGAGCGGCTCACGCTCCGCTTCTACGCCTGGCAGGTCCGCCCCGGAGGCCCGGACCGCCGGCTGGAGTTCTTCTGGCAGCAGGGGCGCGGCCGCTGGTTCCTCGAGCCGGGGCGGGGCGCGGACGGGATCCGGCCGGCCTGGAGCCGGGCCCCCGGCGGGTTGACGTGGTCCTGCCCGTCGGGCGACGCGCCCTGGCAGGTGGCGGCCAGCCTGGTGGAGGGGGGGCGCCTGGTGGGCTGGACGCCATGGCTGGCCGTCTCCGGCCCAAAGACGGAATGAGACCGCCGGCGGAGGGATCCGGCCCGGACCCGACGGCCTCCAGGCGCGCTGGGGTCCCAGACCCGAGGCGCCGCGAGGCGGCGCGGACCGGGATGCAACTTCATACCGTCTCCCGGTATGGAGCGATCGATGCCCCCTCCCCGCGACCGGCCAGGGCCCGGACGGTTCGCAGCTTCCCCTCGAGGTCCCCTTCCTGAGTATTCTGTGGCCTTGAATCAAGTGCGAAAGATTATGCAGAATCGCGGCGACCAGCCCGGCGCCGGCACCTGCATCGCTTGTGCCGCCGGCTCGGGCGGCCAGCGGATGGCGCTTTCTTTGCGCACGTTATATTCCATTCGTAGAGGGTTGATTCGCGAGGAAGGAGTGAGGCTCGATGGACAGGTCGGCGATTCCCCTCGGCGTCCCGGGCGGCGAAGAGGTGGAGGCCGCACCGGACCACAGGCGCCCGGCGCGACCGGAGAGGGCCCGCGAGAGGCGGGTCCCCCTGCACGTCACCTCGGAGATCGGCCGGCTCAAGGCGGTCGTCCTTCACCGGCCGGGTGCGGAGATCGAGAACCTGACGCCGGAACTGATGCCGCGCCTCCTCTTCGACGACATCCCCTACCTGCCGCCGATGCAGGAGGAACACGACTATTTCGCCACCGTGCTGCGCAACCGCGGTGTGGAGGTGCTCTACATCGAAAAGCTGGCCGCGGAGGCGCTGGCCGACCCGCGGGTGCGCGAGGCCTTCGTCGACAGGCTGCTGGAGGAGAGCCAGGAGAACGTCTACGACTCCTTCGACCGCCTGCGCGAGTACCTGCTCGGGCTCCCGCCCGACGAGATGGTGCAGCGCGTCATCGCCGGCGTCCGCAAGGAAGAGATCAAGAAGGAGAAGGTCCACCTGCACGAGCGGATGGCCGACGCCTACCCCTTCTACCTCGACCCCATGCCCAACCTGCTCTTCACCCGGGACCCGGCGGCGGTGATCGGCGAGGGCGCCTCCGTCCACCCCATGCGCTACGAAGCCCGCCGCCGCGAGTCGCTGCTCATCGACGCGATCCTCCGCCACCACCCCGAGTTCCGGGACGCCCGCGTGCCGCTCTGGTTCGAGCGCTCGGAGCGCTTCCCGCTGGAGGGCGGCGACGTCCACGTGCTCTCGGCGGAGACCGTGGTGGTGGGCATCGGCGAGCGGACGGCGCCCCAGGCCGTGGAACGGCTGGCCGGGCGGCTCTTCACGGGAGGCTCCGGCGTCCGGCGCGTGGTGGCGGTGGAGATCCCCAAGGCCAGGGCCTCCATGCACCTGGACACGGTCTTCACCATGATCGACCGCGACAAGTTCGCCGTCCACCCGCAGGTGGTCGGCGACGGCCATCACCTGCGCCACTTCCTGCTCATCCCCGGCGAGCGGCCGGGACAGATCGCCATCGAAGAGCGGACGGACTTCGCGGGCACGCTTGCGGAGGCCCTGGGGATCGAGCGGCCGATGCTGATCCCCTGCGGAGGAGGTGACGTGATCATCTCGGCTCGCGAGCAGTGGAACGACGGCTCCAACATGCTCAGCCTGGCACCGGGAGTGGTGGTCGCGTACGACCGGAACCACGTCTCCAACGAGCTGCTGCGCCAGCAGGGCGTCGAGGTGCTGGAGATCCCCAGCGCCGAGCTCTCGCGAGGGCGCGGCGGCCCGCGCTGCATGAGCATGCCCCTGGTGCGAGAGGAGGTCCCGCAACCATGAGCGCAACCTCGGCGCCCAGCGTCCCGCCGGGCAAAGCGGAGGCGAGAGGGGCGGGCGGACGGATGAAGGAGACCGTCGGCCTGGCGCCCCTGGTCTTCCTGGTCATCGGCGCCATGATCGGCGGCGGCGCCTTCAGCCTGCCCGGCGACCTGGCGGCCCGCGGGGCCCATGCCGGCGGGGTCCTGCTGGGCTGGCTGATCACGGGCGTCGGCATCGTCATGCTGGCCCTGGTCTTCCAGAACCTCTCGCTGCGGAAGCCCGACCTGAACGCCGGCATCTACAGCTACGCCCGGGCCGGCTTCGGCGAGTTCGTCGGCTTCTCCAGCGCCTGGGGATACTGGATCTCGGCCTGGCTGGGCAACGTGGCCTACCTGACGCTGCTCTTCGCTGCGGCAGGCTACTTCGTCCCCGCCTTCGGCCAGGGGAACACCCCCTGGGCGGTGCTGGGCGCCTCGGTCATCCTCTGGGCGATCACGGCCCTGGTGGCGCGGGGCGTCCGGGAGAGCACGCTGGTCAACATGGTGACCACCATCGCCAAGATCGTCCCCATCGTGGTGTTCATCATCGCCGCCATGCTCGCCTTCCACCCCGGCGTCTTCCGGGCGGCCTTCTGGGGTCCCGGCGGCTTCCACTGGGGGAGCGTGATCGAGCAGGCGCGGAGCACCATGATGGTCACCCTCTGGGTCTTCATCGGCGTGGAGGGCGCCGTCGTCCTCTCCGCCCGCGCGCGGGAGCGGCGGGACATCGGCCGGGCGACGGTGACAGGCCTGCTGGGCACGCTGGTCATCTACGTCCTCATCTCGGTGGCCGCCATGGGCGTGATGGGACAGGCCCAGCTGGCCGGGCTCAAGTCGCCGTCCATGGCCTACGTGATGGAGTCGGTCGTCGGCCCCTGGGGCGCCGCGCTGATCAACGCGGGCCTGATCGTCTCGCTTCTCGGCGCGACGCTGGGCTGGACGCTGCTGGCGGTGGAGATCCCCTTCGTGGCCGCCCGCGAGGGCATCTTCCCGGCCGGCTTCGGGCGGGAGAACGAGCGCGAGGCGCCCATCCACTCGCTCTGGATCACGCAGGGGCTGATCCAGCTCTTCCTGATCGTGGTCCTCTTCAGCTCCTCCACCTACCAGGCGCTCTACACCATGGCGACCGCGGCCATCCTGCTGCCCTACCTCTTCTCCGCGCTCTACCAGGTGAAGCTGGCCTGGACGGGCGAGGCGTACGGAGCGCATGAGCCGCGCACGGGCGACCTGGTCGTCGGGCTGGTGGCCACCGCCTACGCGATCTGGCTGATCTACGGCGCCGGCCTGGACTACCTGCTGCTGACCGGTATCCTCTATGCCGTCGGCATCCTCCCCTACGCGCTGGTGCGGCACGGACAGGGGAAGCCGCTCTTCCAGCGGTACGAGGGGGCGATCGCCGCGCTCTTCGTGGTGATGGCGGTGGTGGCCGTCTATTACGTGGCCCATGGCTGGATCCAGCTGACCTGAGCGCCGGGGGCCGGCCGTCCGCGGGGGAGGGTGCAGGCGACCGGCCCGATCCGTCTCGTCCGCGCTCCGCGCGGCGGGACCCGGAGCCGGAGGGGAACCACGGGCAACCAAGGGACGGGTTGGAGGGGGATGGCATGGCTTACAGCCTGAAGGGACGCTCGCTCCTGTCGCTCGAGGACTGGAGCCGCGACGAGATCGCCTTCCTTCTGGAGATCGCCCGGCAGGTCAAGGCCGAGCGACGGGCAGGGACGGTCCGGCGGCGGTTCGCCGGCAAGTCGCTGGCGCTGATCTTCGAGAAGCGGTCGACGCGGACGCGCTCCGCCTTCGAGA